>JAUSHZ010000008.1 GCA_030648255.1 bacterium | reverse complement strand
CAAGGAATATCTACTACTTAATCCTGACGAGTTTAATCAAGAGTTGATTGATTACTTAATTTTCTACAACACTTTAAGGGTTCATCACGCTTTCCAAAACAAACTTTCTCCGATACAATTTATTATGAATTGGCAACAGTCGCAAACAATATTTAAAACATCCGAGGAGTCCAAAATTGGGTTGCATTATACAATCAATTGACTTTTTGCTTTAAAAACGCTATTTTTTAGGTATAAAGTGCCGTCGGTATGGACGGCAAAATATATGATTCATTTAGAAAAAGCTTTAGAAAATTACGGCTTAACTAAAAAACAAGCTAAGGTTTATCTGGCTTGTTTGGGATTGGGCTCCTCAACAGTGCAAAGAATCAGCCAAAGAGCTGGTTTGGCGCGCTCAACCACCTATGAGGTTTTAGAATATTTAAAAGAAAAAAGCCTGATAACAATTTTTCGCAAGAAGACAGTAAAATATTTCACAGCTGAAGAGCCAGAAAAAATCATTAGGGAAGCGCAAATAAGAGCGAGGGTGCTTGAAAAATGCCTAGACGGCTTTAAAAATATTCAGCTTAAATCTCGCTTCCAGCCGATAGTAAGATTTTACCAAGGCAAGCAAGGCGTTATCGCTGTTTTAGAGGAAATTTTAAGGGAAGCCAAAGAAATGCTGGCCTTTAATTCAGCTGAAGATTTATTTTGTTATTTAGAAGATTACTTTCCGAAATTTGTCCAAAAAAGAATGAAGAAAAAAATTCTAGTTAAAACCATTTGCCGCGAATCAGAAAAAGCATATGAAAGAAAACGATTAGGCCCCCAGCAACTCCGCCAAGTAAAAATTATGCCTGCAAAGTATGAACATCATGGTTTTATGGTAATTTGGAAAAATAAAATAGCTATGTTCGCCTTAAAAGATGATTTTGAGGTAGTGGTTATAGAAAGCCCAGAGCTTGCTGCCATTCAAAAAGCCCTGTTCTATTTTATGTGGGACTCTTTGCCCAATTAACCAAAAACCCTCCGCCTTATGGGCGAGAGGGTTTTCGGTTTTTACTTATTGCTTGCTTGCTTACATGCTTACTGCTGATACGGCACAAATTTACCATCTTGAACAATATAAACCATATACTCTGACCCTATTCTGTCCCTATCTGCATTAAAGCCAACCATACCGCTAGCACCATTAAACTGTACTTGAGATAAACTATTTCTAACTCCCTCAACGCTAATGCCGCCATCTTTTATGGCCTTACTTAGGGCAATAAAGCCGTCGTAAGCATACATGCCATAGGCAGACGATTTTTCGTTAAATTTAGTTTGATAATTATTGCTAAAGTTAACGTAATCTTTTTGGCCTGCCATAAATGTTACCATTACCCCCTCCGCAGTAGATCCACTTTGGCTTAATAATGTATCATCTTTAAATGTTTCCGAAGCAATAATTTTTACATTTAAATTTAATTCTTTAATTTGTTTTAGAATCAAAGGATACTCTGTATGAGCTACAATCACTAATGTGTCTGCTTTGCTTTCCTTAATTTTCAATAATTGAGTTCTAAAATCAGTGGCCTGAGATTCAAATATTTCACTATCCACATTAGCAGTCCTTGAATTGGCGTTTATAATATCTTTAATGCCAACTCCGTATGAATCGTTTATATACAACCCAGCTATTTTTTGAGAGCCTAAATTATTATTTATCAAATCAACCATTTTCACTGCCTGATAAGTATCTGAAGGAATTGAGCGAAATATATAACCGCCAACCTTTGTTAGTTCTGGGGCAGAGCCCAAAGTAATAATCATAATCCTGTTATTGTTATTAGCTATAGGCGTAACTGCTGCAGTAATGCCACTTCCTTGAGCAGATAAAATATAATTAACGCCATCAACAAAAATTAATTTATTAATTGCTGTTGCCGCGCTGTTTGCATCACTACTGTCATCTTCAAAAACTAATTTAACTTTCTGCTTATTAATTCCACCATCTTGATTGATTTCATCAACAGCTAACTCTATAGCTTTTTTCATTGGCACTCCATATTCTGCGTATGCGCCACTAAAATGGCCTATAACTCCAATTTTGATTGACCTTTCTTTGTTATTTTGCGCAACAAAATACCAGAGAACACCAACTATCATCACGATAACAACCGCAAATAATAATTTTTGTATTTTATGCATATTTTTAATTTTGTTCATTATAGACAAGCAAGAATGCCTGTCAATAATTTTTACATAATTTAACAAAAATTAGAGTGATATTGACTTTATAATCAAGGAAAGTTAGTATAGTCTTAATTTGCTGTAATTATTTTTTACAACAGCTTATAACGTATGCTTGATAAAATTATAGAAAATTTTAACTTAGAAGAAAAAGAAGCAAAAGTTTACCTTGCTGCTTTAGGGCTGGGAAAAACTCGGGTAAGCGAGATTGCTAAAAAAGCTGGTTTAAATCGTATAACAACCTACGAGATTTTAAAAAGGTTGAAACAAAAGGGATTGGCCAATAGCGCTGTTTATAAAGATATTCTTGTTTTCCAGGTTATTGGCCCGGAAAGATTTATAGAAAAAATGGAAAGTCGCCTGGCCCTGTCCAAAATACTTCTCCCTCAATTAATGCTTTTTGGTAATAATAAAAAAAGCCGGCCAAAAATAGAATTTTATGACGGCACAGAGGGGATAAAATCAATATATGAAGCCACTTTATTTTGCAAAGAAAAAATTATTTATAATGTTGCTCATCCAGAAAATTTATTAAATACTATTAGCGAAGATTTTTTTAATAATTATGTTAAGAAAAGGGTTAAAAAGAAAATAAGGGTAAGAGTACTATTAACTGATGTTAAGTTAAGCGAACAATACAAAAAAGAAGGGATAAAAGTAATGAGGGAAACAAAAGTTTTTAATTACGAAAAGTATCCAATCTCCAACGAAATCATGGTTTACGACAATAAAATAGTTCTGCTTTCTTTTCGCAGTAAAATAGGAGTTATTATTGAAGACGTAGAATTAGCAATGTCTATGAAAAGTATTTGGAATTTTATCTGGAACTCCTTGCCCAACTAACCAAAAACCCTATCGCTAAGGCGATAGGGTTTTTGTTTTACTTACAACTTACTACTTACTCGCTTATTACTGGCTCACGAACTTGCCGTTTTCAATTTTAAATACTGCAAAGTCCTTTCCTTTTACATCTCCGTTTTCATCAAAACCAACCGAGCCAGTGGCGCCGATAAAGCTGGTTTTATAGAGCTCTGTTTTAACGCATACAGAATCCTGCGGATTTTTGCAATTTGCCATTGCTTTTTCTACAGCATAAAGAGCGTCATAGGCATAGTCAGAGTAAATGGCTTTTTCCTCACCAAACTTTACCTTAAATTTGGCAGAAAAATCATTAGCTTGACTACCTTTATACTCTGCGAAAGAAGTAAAGATAATTCCGTTGGCTACCTCTCCCACCGCTTGCACAAACTTTTCATCTTGCATTGTTTCTGTGCCAATAATCTGGCAAGTAATACCTAATTCTTTAGCTTGTTTTACCACCAAAGAATTTTCTGGCATTTGGCTGGGAAGAAATAAAACATCGGGATTGGCAGATTTTATTTTAGTTAGCTGGGTTCTAAAGTCAGAATCCCCTGCCCCGTGCCCTTCCGAAATTACCACTACTCCGCCAAGCTTGGTAAACACTTCCTTGAAAACTTTTTCCAAGCCAGGGCCGTAATCGTTGGTGTTGATATACAATATAGCTGCTTTTCTAAACCCTTTTTCATAAGCCAGCTCAGCTGCCTTTTTACCTTGCAAGGCATCTGAAGCCACGGTTCTGAAAATATAATCCCCTGCCTGTGAAACCTTGTAATTAGTGGAAACAGGTGAAACCATAATTATCTTATTACTTTCGGCTATTGGAGCGGCGGCTAAAGTTTCAGACGAACACATTCCGCCAATGATAAATTTTACTTTATCAACATTGGCAAGTTTATTTATAGCGTTAACTGCTTCTTTCCCGTCGCACTTTGAATCTTCAGCAACTAACTCTAATTTTTTGCCATTGATTCCCCCGTTAGCGTTTATTTCACTAATGGCTAGCTCAACGCCCTTTTTTGGGCTTGCGCCATAAATGGCTGCATCCCCTGTTAATGGCCCCATTAGGCCGATTTTTATAACACTGGCTTGGCTTGAACCTTGAGCGCTTGCCCCATACCACACCAAACCCATAACAACTAAACCCACGATAACTCCGATAACAAAGAAACTTATACTTGATTTTTTGTTCATAAATTTATTTGCTTTTCAGGATTTTGTGTGATATAATCAAAAATCCTGAAAGCATTAGCGTGTTGACGGATGAGCCCAGCTCTGCTGGGCTTTTTTGTTTGTTTGTTTCGACTTTTTAATTTAACTTTCAAAGCCATTATAGCATCTTATCATATTATTGTCAATACTCTTAGTCAAAACTATGCCAAATTACCCCTATTACTATAAGTACTTGTCGAGTTATCCACAGTTTTGTCTATAGCTATTGACACAGAATTCTAATATGCTATACTACAGCTAATAATAAATGTATGACAAAAACAAACAATGCCCTGCAAATGTCTCTAAAAGAATTTGGTTTTTCTGAAAAAGAAATCCAGGTTTATCTGGCCCTGTTAGAATTAGGCAAAGGCACAGTTAGCGCTATTGCTAGAAAGGCAGGTATCCAACGAACAACCTGCTACACTATTTTAGATTCTTTGGTTGGAAAAAAATTAGCTATGGTTTCTGGCAAAGAACCCAAGCAAGAATATGTGGCCGAATCCCCTGATATGATTGTTGAGATGCTCAAGCAAGAAGTCAGCTCTTCTCAAGAACAGCTAAAAAACGCCGAAAAATTAGTGCCCCAGCTAAAATCAATCCATAATATCGGCAACAGGCCAAAGGTAAAATTCTATGAAGGGAAGGAAGGCTTAAAAGAAGTCTATGAAGACACTTTAACCTCTCACGAAGAAATTAGAGCTTATGCCACCCTAGACGACATGTACCAGGCCTTGCCCGGATACTTTCCAGATTATTTCAAACGAAGGGCTAAAAAAAATATTCCCATCAGGGCCATTCTTCCAGCCACTCAAGCTGCCCTTGAAAGAATGGAATACAATAAAGGAGAAATGCGAACGATGGCTTTAATACCTGTGGATAAATTTCGCTTTTCTCCGGAAATAAATATTTACGATAATAAAGTTATGATTGCCTCTTGGAAAGAAAAACTGGGCATTATAATTGAAAGCGAGGAGATTGCCGACGCCATGAAAAAAATATTTGAACTCTCCTGGCAAGAAGCCGAAAGATTAGACAAAAAATCCGCAATAAAAAATTAGGTTAAAAGCCGCTTGATTTCGTCGTCAATCATTATTAGTGTTTCGGTTTTAAGAGTTTTGCTTAGAATTTTAAATTTTTTATCAGACAAAAGAAAGCTTATATCTTGGTTGATAATTGCTTGGCTCATTTTGTTTTTTATAAACATTTTCAGCTTTTTCATATACAAAAGAGGGGTCTTGCCTGTTCTCTCTTTTATAATCTCTGGCTTGTAATCATAGCCCTGCGAAAAAAAATAATGAATATCATAAACATCTCTGCCCGCTATGGTTTTTCTCTTTTTATATCTATCAGTTAAAGCAACTAATTTATTAGCAAAAATACTCTCTTTGGTTTGGCAAATGGCTGTTCTATCGATCTCTCTTAAATACTGAGGCTTATAATCAATTGATAAAAACGGGCTGTCCAGAATTTCTATTCGCATAGTGTTTCTTTGGCCTTGTGGGGCTTGGTATTTTAAGAAAAACTGCAAAGCTCTCTTGCTCTCATCTTTTATTGTTAATCCCAGGCTTTTAAAAATTAAATGCAATTCTTTTCTTAACTCTTGTTTGTTTGCGCCTTTTTTTAAATCAAAGTCCAAGTCAATGGAAAACCTATCCAAAAAACCAAGCATGGTTGTGCAAGTGCCTCCTTTGAAAAAAATGTTGGGCGCTATTTTTTTATTATCTAGTAAGCTAATTAAAAGCCGATATAGCTGAGCCTTGTGAAGAGCGTTTTGTTTTTCTATATTAAGCATAGCCAATTTGTTTTTGTATTTGTTTGACCTTTTCCCAATTGATTAAATCAGGGGCATCAAAATGATAATTGGGGCTAAAATAAAGCATATCAGCCACTGCCCTCTCTAGGGTGGCGCAATTTATTCCGTCTTTTCCTATTATACCTGTTTTGTTAAATAAAAATCGATCTGCTAATTGCCGACTAATAAAGCTTGTTTCTTTTATCCTAAACTTTTTTGACTTGTTAGAAGTTAGGGTGATATGAAGCATGGGCTGAGAAATCACGCCTTTTTGAGCTAAAATAGTTTCTGTTGAAAGATAGCTAAAAGAATGCAAAAAACCTATGCCCAATGCCACTGGATTTATTTGAGATAATACTCGCTTTGCATAAAAGCCCTTTTTAATTCTAATTAAAACCCCTCTTTGGACATATCTTTTAATCGTAGTGTAAAGGGTATTTTTATTTGCATTACCCCAAAGTAAAAACAAGTCCTGGGTGTGAAAAAGATTTTCCGGGCTTTTTAAAAGCAAGTCTAATTTATTTTGTTTTGGTGTTTGTTTGCTCATACTGTACATTTATGTACAGTTTAGCAAAACCAACCCCCCATGTCAAGCCCTAATTTACCCCCAACCCTCTGTGCTAATGGTCTTGCACAAAAAACCGCTACTCCCACCACCTACAACATTTTATAAATATTTTTATAAATAAATAAGCCCAGAAAACAGCGCCTCTGCTCTCTGGGCTTATATTTATTTCCTCCTTATTTCATATATATTATAGGTATTCAACTCACCACATTTTCCGTTGAACGGCCTATGGATATAATCCAGTAGATTCATCGCGCACCCATACTTATTCATAATTTTTCTCATTTCATCCAAGTCCGCAAAATTTCCAGAGCCCAAGAGTAGTTTTCCACCCTTATTTAGAAGCCGGTAGCCATCTTTCACGTACTTCTTTAATCCCTGAAATAACGGGTCAAAGCATGCCCTCTGAAAGATATCTTCATAGGTACTTCCCCTATGAAAGGGATGTGCCCAGAATATGCGGTCGAACTTATCTTCGACACAGCTTAGAGGATCAAAGACATCACCTTCTATAACGTCAATTGCATCGCCTACATCATTGATCATGGCGTTAATTATTGCATTTTTTACTGCCTGCGGATTAATATCTATCGCCACATATGGCCCTCCTAGATTTTTAATGAAATATTCGCCGTTCTTAAGAGCAGTTGCTATCACCACTATACCCGTTCCAGCGCCGATCTCTAAAAACCGGCCATTCACAAAATCGGGGACTTTCTCTGCAAAATACTGACTATCACCGAAATTTTCAGAAAAATAAACACCCGGCAAGGCCACTATAGGAATTTTATGGCCCCTACAGTCTATTTTGAAAAGTCTAACCTCGTCTGAATTACGCTTGGCTATTTCTCTTATTTCTTCCAAGGAAATTCCTTTGGGCGTTATATTCGGATTGACTTCCATTTTTACTTTCTCCTTTAAAAAAGCTTGTAGCCCGGTCTTTTCGGGCTACAATATTTGTTTATTTTTTAACTGCTACACAGATTTCATCCATGCCGTGCCTCTCGCAAAATTCAACTTTCTGACATTTGGGTTGCAATAGACTTTGGAGTTCAGATTCTGTCATCTTGTTCGATCCGCTATCTTGTACATAATGTTGACGCCAGTAATCCCAATATTTTCTGTTACCCTGATCTTGATTCCATAAATCATCTATTTTTTTCATCTGCTCAACTAAATCTTTCCAATAAGCAATAGGATCATTTTGAGCGATTTTATCAGCATTGACAAACACTCCATTAGGCTCCAAAACCTCCAAAACCTTGTTTACAATTTCGATGCGTTGATCCTTTATAAGGTTATGGATCATAAACCCTGAAACAATGCCATGATACTTTTGATTTTGATCAGTAAGAAATTCATTAGCCCCAGCCAAGATGAAGCTGGCTCGACGATCCTTAATTTTCTTCGTGGCTACTTTAAGCATTTCTATTTCATTATCAATGGCAACGATCCGAATTTTAACCCCGATCTTATCTGCTGCGGCGAGGATCTGCCGTGTTGTTTCCCCTGTCCCAAATCCTATTTCAAGAATTAGAAAATAATCATTTTCCGGAAAAGAACTTTTTAGATTACTGATTAGTAAATTTCCTGTCAATTTTTGAATCTTATCATAATAAGGTATGGCAAGCTTCAGTTTGTTATATTCTTGAGCCACTTCTGCGAAACGTCCTTCTTTCATGATTGTCCTCCTATCTATATCCTAATAATTGAGAGAAATTGAAACTATCGTCTTGATAGTTTTTGTTTCCCAGTCATAGCCGGGGACAACATACACAACGCAGTTGGTGTAAAAAGGCATCTTCACTTGTAAGTATGGGCCAATTCCCATAAACCTTTTAGTATGGACACCTACAGCCACATATTTCCCGAGGCTGTATGTTGCCAATATCTTATACCAGTAGCCACTCCCGCCATTTTCATAAATAGCGAGCAGAGAGGCCGGCCCCTTTCCAGTCCAGAGAGAAGCGGTGATCCGCCACGGATTAGGGTTTGTTTCTAGCCCAAGCCCCGCACTAATCTGCAGCCAAGATTTTGCCAAATATCCTACTCCAGCATAACCCTCGCAGTATGACTCGCTGGTTGTACTAAAACCAAAGAGCTGAACATTTTTGGCAAGGTCATAGGACTCATAGAGACTAAAGTGATTTGTTACTGCGTTCTCTATGATGCGGTTTTCCAGACCGATAGAAAATCCCGCCCACGCCGTACCGGCCATACAAAAACAACAAAACACAGCAACCAACAAACAACATGCTCTTTTCATAATAAGAACCTCCTAACTGTTAATGTGCTTAAACACCAATATTAACTCATAGAGAGCTTACCTTGTGTAATATAGACAAGTCAAATGTTGACAGGAGTCAACAACATATGATATATTAGAGCGATAACTAAAACATATGATTCAGCAATTATTAGAACAATTAGGCTTTTCAGAAAAGGAAATAGCAATATATATTGCCGTGCTTCAAAAGGGCAAGGTTTCCCCGTCCGAAGTGGCAAAAACCACTGGCATCAACCGCACTACAATTTACAGCGTAGCTAAAGATTTAATAAAGCGAGGAGTAATCTCTGAAGACTTGGGCATTGATCCCACCCGCTATCTAGTAGCTCTGCCCCTTAATGATTTAAAGCAAGAAGAAGAAAAAAAAATAGAAAATAAAAAAGAGATTCTTAATCAAGCTATAGAGGAGTTAAGTATTCTCTCAAAAGACGCAAGATATACAGTGCCAAAGATTGTTTTTGTGGACGGAAAAAACTTAGAAAAATATCTACATAAACAAAATAAAACCTGGTCAAAAAGCATTATGAAGAGAGATGGGATTTGGTGGGGGTTTCAAGACCACACCCTTGTAGAACATTATGAGAAGTGGATAGATTCCTATTGGAAAGGAGTGCCTTCCCCAGAGCTATCTGTGAAACTTTTAACCAACAAGTCCCCTATTGAGCAAAGAATGGCCAAGAAACAATATCCGCAAAGAAAAATGAAATTCTGGAGCGATACAAAACAATTTACTGCCTCAACTTGGGTGTGCGGTGATTATGTTGTTATGATTATTACTAACCAAAAACCGCATTATTTAGTTGAAATTTACGACGCAACTTTAGCCCACAATATGCGAGAAACATTCAAAGGCCTCTGGAAAATGGTGAGATAAAAATCTCTACTCTCCAAGATATGCTTCTAAAACTTTGGGATTGTTTTTTATTTCATCTGGTTTGCCTTCAACTAAAACCTTGCCTTCTTGCATAACCACCACCCAATCAGCCACAGAAAAAGTAAAATGCATATCGTGCTCAATAAGTAAAATAGTTTCTTGTTTGGCTTTTAATTCTAATAAAATATTAGCAATAACCTCTCTTAATTTTGGGTTAACCCCTGCCACGGGCTCATCAAGCATTAAAAAAGTATGCGGGTTTAAAATAGCCCTGGCCAGCTCCACTAAACGCTTTTGGCCAAAGCTTAAATCACGAGCAATATGATTTTCGAAACTTTCCATTTCTACTAATTTTAAAATTTGTTTTATGCTCCCCTCTTTCTCTTTGGTAATTTTATTTTTGCCAAGTAAATTCTTTAAAAATTTCGTATCTTCATTGTCAATTGCCAAAAGCAAGTTGTCTTTTACGGTTAAATTATTAAAAAGTCGCGATTTTTGAAAAAGCCTAGACATTCCCAAATTAGAAATTGCTTCTGGTGACTTATTTGTTATATTTATCCCCTCCCCACCTACCTGCTTACTACTTACTTGCTTACTTGCTTGAAATATAATTTTGCCTGCGTCTGCTTTAACAATTCCAGAAATTAAATTAAAAACCGTGGACTTGCCAGCCCCATTTGGCCCAATTAAAGCGGTAATTAAGTTAGACTTCACCTCAAAACTGCAACTCTGCACTGCCTTCACTCCCCCAAAACTCTTAACAAGTTGTAAGCATGTAAGCATGTAAGTTGTAAGCTAATAAAAAGTTATCTTTGGGACTTTTTCCAGCCATTAAGAAGCTTTCCGACCTCGTCTGATAATTCTGATAATTCGCCATAGACCTCCTTATTTAAATAATCTAAATCTTTTGCTAAAAGCAACTGATATTTTAATTCCTCCAACGAACCTTCAGCAATATTATAAAAATGCAAACTATCATTCAAAGATTTTCTCTTAAATCCCTCTGCAATATTAGAGGGGATAGAAACAGCACAACGACGCATTTGAGATATTAGACCAAACTGTTCAGTTTTAGGAAATTGACTTGTAATTTTATAAATTTCTAAAGTTAACTGATGAGCTTTTTGCCAAGCTAAAATTTCCGTAAATGTTTTTATTATCATAAAGTTTATCTTCTTGCTAACTTACAACTTACTACTTACCTGCTTACTAGCTTACTCCAATTCTATTTTACCAAAAAAACCGCGAGGCCGATAAATTAAAATTAAAAGCAATAAAAGGCTATAAATTATCTGGCGCATAGGGCCCACCACGCTTGACGGAAACCCAATAAACCTTAGGGGTTCTGGCAAAAGTGTTAAAACTACTGTGGCAATTATTGTGCCTTTTAAAGACGCCAACCCCCCGATAATTACAATACACAAAACCGGTATCAACTGCATTAATGAAAATGAAGAAGGGTCAATAAATGTAATATAAGAAGCGTACAAACTACCCGCAATTCCAGCAAAAAAAGCGGAAATAGCTAAAGAATAACTTTTTAACTTAAGAGTGTTCTTGCCCAAAACCCTTGTGGCTAATTCGTCATCTCTGGTTGCTTCCAATGCCTTGCCAAATGGGCTTTGAATTATACGCTTGATTATTAAATAAGAAGCTGTGGCAATTATTAAAACCAAAATTAAAAACCAAAAATTATTTGCAAAAGAAAAGCCAAAAAAACTTGGCTTGGGAATGCCCGGCAAGCCCAAAGGGCCGCGAGTCAGCCCTGTCCAGTTTAAAGCCACAGCTGTTACCACAAAAGAAAAGCCGAGAGTGGCTAGGGCCAAGTAATCCCCTTTTAGTTTGTTGGTTGGCAAGGATAGCAAAAACCCAAAAACCATTGCCATAAACCCAGCTGCCAAAAAACAAAACCAAAAAGGCAACCCCTGCAAAGCCAGCAAAGCCGAAGTGTAAGCGCCAATGCAATAAAAAGCAATATGCCCTAAATTTAAAAGCCCTGAAAAGCCAACGGCCAATTGCAAGGAAATGGCTAAAATAGCATAAATGCCAACTAAGATTAATAAGTGGATAAAATAAGCTTCAATCATAGTTTAATTCGATTGATTCTTCTTCCCCAGTATTCCCTGTGGCCTAAATAAAAGAAAAATAAATAAGATTATAAAAGCAATGGCGTCTTTGTAGCCAGAAGGCAAAAACCAAATGCCAAAATTTTCCACCAGACCCAATAAAAAGCTGCCTAATATTGCCCCTGGCACTGAACCAATACCCCCAATCACAGCGCCCGTAAACCCTTTTATCATCAAACTAGTGCCCATAGTAGGCTCTAAGTTCTGCTCCAAGCCCACCAAAATACCAGCTACCCCAGCAATTGTTGAGCCGATTATAAAAACCCAATTGTAAATTTTTTCTGTTGAAATGCCGCAAATTTCAGATACTTGTTTGTTATCAGCCACTGCTCTCATTGCCTTGCCAAGCTTTGTTTTTTTCATTAATAGAAAAAGAAGGGCAAAAAGAACAGCAGAGGCAATAATAATTACTATTTGCAAGGGAGTAATAATGGCCCCTGCAAACTCCGAGCCCTTGGCTATTTTAATAAAGCCAATAGTCTTAACATCTGCCCCAAAAAAAATTAAAATTAAGGACTCAAATAAAATCAATAAAGCAAAGCTGGCAATAAGCAATATCACAGGGCTAGCTTTTCTTTGCCTAAACTTTTTATAAACCAAAACATTAATTGCCAAGCCAAAAAAAGCGGCCAAAATAATTGCCAAGATAATTGCAATCCAAAAGTTTAAGCCAAGCAAGGAAAAAAATAGATATAAAAAATAGCCAGCCAGCGCAATAACTGGCCCGTGGGCAAAATGCACAAACTTGCATGTGGCGTAAATTAAAGAAAATCCGCTTGCCACTAAAGCGTATATTGCCCCTGCTATTAAGCCATTAACTAAAAGTTGGGTGAACATATCTTAAATTCCGCATTCTTTTTCTAGCGCTTCCAGTTTATTGGTCATAATCTTTTCAAGACTTTCGAGTTGAGTTCCCAGGTCTTCTTGTATTTTTTTTATTTCCACAGCTTCTTTGTCAAGAATAATTTTTTCTTCGCTCAAGTGGCTAGACGCTGCTCCTGTTGTGCTAGCGCTATAGCTCCAATTCGCTATTTCTGTATCATACTTGCTTTTTCGGCTCTCAAATTCAGCCACCTTTTGTTCAAGAAGGTCTTTTTTTTGTAGATAATCAGCTTTAATCTTGTCGTATTGCGCCTTTAAGTCGTTATAGGAAGAGGAGTTGCCACGCATAGTTGTGGCAAAACCTTGAATTTTATCTGCTGTTTTTTGGCGAGTACTATCAATAAAATTTGCAACATTATCTTCCCACAACTGCCCGGCTTTATCCTGAACAGCGCTGATTAAATCTCCTTTTGATTTATTAATTTTTGTATTAATATAATCTCCCGCCTTGTCAACTTGTTTTTTATCTGTAAAATTAGCGAGCAAACCTCGAGAGAAAAAAGCGACAAGGCCTATCATTATCGCAATGACAATTACAATAACAGCTTTATTCATATAGCGTTCATTTTGCGGGGGTACTAGGACTCGAACCTAGAGTATTCCTTTTGGAGAGGAGTAGTTTGCCAATTAACTGATACCCCCATATTTTCTTAATATTTCTTCACCTAAAATATTTAATCTTTTTGCTAATAAAGTATCGTGATAATTAATACATATACAACCTGGATAATTTTCTTTTTTTCTTTTACCCGTATGAGGCTTAATATATGGCTTCGTAAACTGATTTACCGGTATCCCCGTAACCTCTGACCAAAACAAAATTTGTTTTTTCGGAGTATGATATTCATGTAAATGAATACAGGCTCTTAATTTGCGATTATCAATCTCTAAATAACATTTTAAAAGATTGATAAAACATTTTACCATCTCCGGATCTGAATTAGTAAACTTAATTCCCTCTTTCGGACCCTTATTACCTTCACAACGATAAAGTAAAGCGCAAAATAGTGCCAAATGATTTTTTGTTATATTAGTAAGCTCAAGAAAACTTTTGGCTTCAAGCGCTAAATACTCCCTAAATTTATCACGTTTTGATTTCCTTGACTCTCTTACCCTTTCCTCTCTTCTTTTCCGTATCGTTGTTAATGCCTTTTTCGACAATTTACATTTTTTTAACCAAAGAGAAGCACTACTTTTACTTATATCTAAAAGATTACTTATGTCATTTAGAGAGAGTCCTTTTTTTCGCAAATCCCAAGCCTTTTTTTGTTTGTCTAATAAAGGTTGCATTAGAACCCATTCCTTAAGTTATGTAATCCTTTATTGTATTTTAAATAAACTATTTACTTGTGTCAATTAAAAAATTACTTTTTTCCTTCTTTGTGGGCAGTGTGTTTTCGGCAGGTTGAGCAGTGCTTTTTAAAAGATAGTTTGCCCTCAACTTGTTTAGTTTTTTTGGTAAAGTAATTTACTTCTTTGCACACCCCACACTGCATTTTTGTAAGCGGTTTTTTCTTTTTTGCTGCCATATTTTTATTTTTTATTTAATTCTCAGAGCCTGGAGAGAGAATCGGACTCTCGGCCTCTTTCTTACCAAGAAAGCGTTCTACCACTGAACTACCCAGGCATATTCGCCCAGAGGCGAACAACTTTGTGGGTGCGGCAGGATTTGCACCTGCGGAGCCCGTAGGCATCTCTTTTACAGAGAGACGGAATTGCTACTATCCGACGCACCCTTAGTTTACTTTATCAAAAATCAGCCGATTATTCAATTACTTTGCTATGTTTGGCTCGCCACTCATCAATTTTCTTGTGGTTTCCAGATAATAAAACCTTTGGCACTCTAGCTTTTTTGCCTTTTATTTCCACCACATCTGGCCTTGTGTATTGGGGATATTCAATAAATCCACCAGTTTTTGTTATTCTCTCCCCTATTAAGGCTTCAGAATTGCCAACCGCTCCCGGCAGAAGCCGAGCAACCGCCTCAATTGCCACCAAAGCTGGCAACTCACCTCCCATTAAAACATAATCTCCAATAGAAACAACATCGGTGGCCAAATTTTTGGCCACTCGTTCATCAATGGCTTCATATCTTCCACAAATAAAAATAAGCTGGCTTTGCTTGGCCCAATTGGTGGCCATTTTTTGCGTAAATTTTTTACCCCTTGGGCTGAAAAGAATTACTTTTACTTTTGATTTAGTCGAAGTGACTCGGTTACTTCGACCCCCAAAGTAACCGAGTACCTTTAACGCCCCTATAATTGGCTCTGCTTTGAGTACCATTCCCCTGCCCCCGCCAAACGGTTTGTCGTCTACTGTGTTATGCTTGTCATTAGTAAAATCTCTTAATTGATGGGTTTTTATCTTCAAAACACCCTTTTTCTGGGCTTTGGATATTAGAGATTGGCCTAAATAAAAATCAAAAATCTCTGGAAAAATTGTAATGATGTCAATATTCATGAAACTAAGTAAGCGCAAACTAAAACAGCGCCACTAAAAATATAGTAGCACTGTTTCGTGAAAACTCAATGAATTTATAAATTCAAGTCTTCCAAGTCCACTTTCTTTTCTTCAGAAAATTCTCGCCTTGGAGCTCTGCCTCCCTCTGGCTCTTCAATTTTCAAGTTGACTCTTGCGTGGTTTTTTAAGCCAACAATTCGCACAAGATTTCTAATAGCTCTGGCTGTGGAACCGGCCTTGCCAATAATCTGGCCCATGTCCTCTGGGTTAACTGTGAGCGTCAGTAAAACGCCCATTTCGTCAACCCTTCTATCCACCTTGACTTGGTCAGGGTGATCAACCAATGCCTTAATTAAGAATTCAAGAAAATCCTTATCTGGTTCTTTTGTCATATCTTTTAATCACGATATATTCGCTAACCGACCTTTCTATATTATTCATCTTAATTCTATTGTATGCATTTAAAAACAACAGTCAAGTGTGTAAATCTCTTTGATGGAGCGGGGAGGAGAGAGAATGAGTCATCGCCGCCTCGCAAAGCGAGCCACCAATGACTCGCCCGCCCCATCAAAAAGATTTATTGGTCGATTTCAGGAAGCATAGTTGCTTTTTGAATTGCTTCCTGAAACCGACATAATTTGATTATGTTTCATGGAATTCTAAAAAAAAGAATGCCAAGAAACATAACCGCCATGATCAGGCTGCCAAAAACAGTGGCTAGCCTGTCAATTTCCTGAATGGTAGTAGTCATTTTATCGCCTCCTTTCGTAATTAATATTCGCTACCCTTCTACACCTGCTTCAATTTCCAAAATATTTTAGAAATTAAAGTAGAGTTTGGAGCGAAATTTAATTTAGTGCTTAAATTTAAAATTTCGCTCTATAATATGGTAATCTATACAGACATATTGCACTTTCCTGATAGTCTAGGGGCATATGAAAATCATGCCCAAATCAACAAAAGAGGAGAAGTATCGATGGATAAAGCCAATTTTAGACAAAGAAATATCAATTAAAAATATGGTTAAG
>JAUSHZ010000022.1 GCA_030648255.1 bacterium | reverse complement strand
CTTAACAAAATATCTATTTCTAACCTCTCCGCTTCTTTGATGTGGCTACCTTTTTTGTTTTCTTTATTTTCTATTTTTTGCTTGTTCATATGGCGATATTCTATATCGCCAAGTGTTCGGTTTCAAACTGGAATTCAGGAAAAATATATTAATTGCAGTATTCTTTGTCTCTTTTTTTGGAATTCAGAATGCCAACGCCGCAATAACCAGCCAATTGGATTTGGGCTCAAGCGGAACAAATGTTGTTGAACTCCAGACATATTTTGCTATAAATATTACTGGATACTTTGATTCTTTTACTCAATCAGCAACCCAGAAATTCCAAACTGAACAAGGAATTGTTTCTAGTGGAAATCCCGAAACTACTGGTTATGGCCGGGTAGGGCCAAGAACTATGCTAAGGATTAATAGTCTTTTAGAAAAAGAGTATATAATCCCGTCAACCGACGAAACATACTCTGGATTGCCAATGCGTCTTAAAATTCCAGAAATCAATGTTGAGACCAATTTTGAATATATGGGCCTTACGCTTGATGGAACAATGGATATGACAAAAAGCTTAAACAATGTTGTTTGGTTTAATCTCGGGCCACGGCCCGGAGAAAATGGTAGTGCTGTTATTGCTGGACACTATGCTGGAATTTTTAATAATTTACATAAATTAAGCAAGGGTGATAAATTATTCGTTGAAGATGAAAAAGGGGCAATTACTGCTTTTGTGGTGCGTGAATTTCAAACATATAACCCAGATGCAGATGCCTCAAAAGTGTTTACCCTAAACGATGGAAAAGCGCATCTCAATCTTATTACTTGTGAGGGAACTTGGAATGAAATTTCCAAAACCTATTCCAAACGCCTTGTAATGTTTGCTGATAAAGAATAGCGATATTCCTCGCTCAGCAAAAAACTCTCCGCCTCCGCTAACCAGCGGATGGCGGAGAGTTTTTTGTTTGTTTATTATTTTTTTATAAGTTACTTCTTTAATCAATTTTTTGAATTTTTGACTTTGATCGCAACTCTTTTTCCATAGACTCTTGAATAATTTGATTTTCTTTTTCTAAGGATTTTTTAATGGCTTGTTCGGTTTTAGTAAGCGGCCTCTTTGTTTGTGTTTCAAAAATAATACCTAAATTTTTCTGTAAATTTTTCTGAAACTTAGCACGCTGTTTTAAAAGCAAACCCTCGTTTTTAGAAAATCCCCGATGAATAGCTTTTTTAAATCGTCTAATTTTTCTTAAGCCATAAATAACTATCAGAATCAAAAGGGCGAACCAGCTAGCAAAAGCAACTCCAATAACCACTTGCGAAAGGTTTAGATATTCTTTAGGCGCTTCTTCTCTTTTGACAGCTTTTTCGTTAATTTGTTCTGCTATTACTGGCTGATTAGGGGCCACTATTTCTAGTTCAGTAGAGGTGCTAAAAAAATTACCTGCTTTGTCAAAGGCCTGCACAATAATTGTCTTTTTGCCAGGAGACTGCAATGGCAAAGAATATGGGTTATTTTTTAATTTATTTTCAGCAGGTATTGTTAAATTTCCATCATTAATTTTTAATTTAAAAAAATCAATGCCAGACAATTTGTCAACAGTATCAAACAAAATAGCTGGCTGCGGATTTTCTGTTTTCTCGCCTTCTTCACTTACAATAGAGAATGCTTCAGGGGGCTGAGTATCAATTTGAAACCTAAAATGCCCTACTTTTCCCCAGCCAGATTCATTTTTGAATTGGCAATGGAAATACCAAACACCATCAACTACTTCATCTAATTGTTTTTCAAAAACTGGCTGGCTATAAAGAACCACTGGGGGAGAAGATGGATATTTATCAAAAAGCATTCTTACTGCTGTTGCGTTGCTTGGCAATTGCCAAGCAAACTTTGGCTTGTTGTTGCTATACCATTTTTCTTGATTAGGATGAGTGGGAGAAAAAATAACTGGAGCTTGTGGCACTCCTAAAGCAGGCGCTGATTTTGGCTCTGAGGCTTGAGGTTGAGCTGGCTGAATATTAAAAAGAGCGCTCTTCATTGCCGTCAAAATATTGGTTCCTTGGCCGTCATTGGCCAGAATAGAGCCAGAAGCAAAGCTAATAGTTGCGCTACCAGATGATTTTGCCTTAAAATTAAGAGTAACAATTTTTCCACTCGCCCCTAAAAAGCCAGGGTTTAAAACAACCCCTTCAAAGTTAGCAACGCCAGATGTATTGGAAAAAGAAGGCTCTTGCACCCATAAAGAAAAAACCGAACCGACCTTGCTTAATGAAACAACTTCTAATTTATCAGCTGGAAAAGAAACAGCTCCCGACGCTGCATTCATTGCTTGGTCAGCGCTTGAAACATACACATTAACTGAAAACGTATTACCAACAGTATAAGACCCAGCAGAGGGAGAAAAAGATAAAGACGCAGCTTGGACGCAAGAAGAAATAAATAACAAACAGCAAGCAACAAGAAAAACTACTTGTTTTTTAATTTTTGCCATAAAAACTTAGAAATAATAAATAAAGCAATCGCCCCTAATAAAATTATACCCCAAATCAATGGCTGTTCATACCACCCCAAAGCATATCTTGGTGCGAGCATTTCCACCCTTTCATTTCCTACTTTATCAATTGCTTTTAGAAAAATAAAGCTTTTTAATTCTTGGTCTTTTAAAGCATAGGGACTTTCTGCTACTGTCCAGCCACTATTTTTTGTTGCTTGCTTTTTATTTTTTGTTTCTAAAATTTCATAATGGTCTATGCCTGAATTTTTGTCTTGGGAGGCAAAAACTAAAAACCATTGGCCAGCAAAAATAGCCGGGTCAGAGGCTATCTGCGGTGTAAATTCTTCTGGGGGATTGTTATCTTGAGTTTTTTGAATTGGGCTTTGGGAAATTAAAATTTGCGCGGTTTTTGCTAATGTGCCCTTGCCGTCATTTAATAGAACTCTAGCATCTTTAATTTTTAAAGCTTCAGCCCCATCTTCTTTCGCAGCGAAAACAACAGAAAATAAAAAACCGCTTACTTCTTGATATCCCCCAGGGATAATACCAGAAAAAACAATCTCATTGCCATTATTTTTTGGCCTCTCCACCCAAAAATTAATAATAGAATTGCCATCTCTTATCTCTTTTAGCTCTAAGGTATTAGAAGAAAATATAATTTTACCCTCAACAGCATTTATAATCTCTCCGTTTGTTTCTAAAGAAATACTTGATTCAAACTGCTCGCCCTTTTTTATTTCCTGGCTAAAAACTAGCCCAGCTCCAACAAACAACATAAAAACTGCTAGAAGCGCAATAATTTTTAATTTTTCATTTTTCATTTTAATTTTTTATTTAGCAAAACAGTTATCCAGTCCAATAAAAAGCCATTATGGAAAAATCAACTAAATCAACCTTCCCATCGCCGCTTAGCGCCTCTTTTTCTTTTATAGCAAAATCTGCGCTAATTGGCCTTTTATACCAGTATGCGGCAATAGAAAAATCAACAAGATTAACTTTGCAATCATTGTTTAAATCAGCTTTTGCCGGGCATTTTGCTTGAGGTATAGCCGCAACATTTTTCGCGCCAACCACAAAAGAAATTACTTTACTAAACGAGCTTATTTGGCCACTCAACGCAGATTTTGATTTTGTAAAATGCTGTTCCATTGCCAAGGGTGAAGTGTCAAAATTATATAAGTATACGCCATTGGCGTCCGCTTTGATTTTATTAAAAAATTCTTCATCAGAATTAACAGAAATAGTTATTTCGCTATTAGGAATTGACTGCCCAAAAATAGCAATGTTGTCGCCTCGCTTTACCTCGCTTTTGTCCACAGCAATTGTTGGGCTAATAAAAATACCGCTCACTTGAGTGGTAGCGCCTTGAGTAATAAATATCGGAAATGTAAAAAGCGAAGAACGCCTTGCATGGCTATCTTCACCAAAAACTGCAAAAATATAATCGCCAGAAGAAAGCCCGCTTAATAAAATACTAAAATTAGCATCCGGTCCAGCTATGGTGGTTATGGCAGGCTGGCCATCTTTTAACACCCCAACCTTGCTCAGCGGGTATGCCTTGCCGCTAAAAATAACAGCTGTTTGCGGAGCAACATAAACCCCTCCCCCGCCTCCCCCCCCACCCGCATTTCCCCCGCCACAAGAATTAATAGCGCAAAAAGCAGAACAAGCGGCTGGACACGGGCCGTTAGATCCGCTGTCGCACTGCTCGCCAGAGTCAACAACCCCATCTCCGCAAATAGTGATCTTGGTGGTGGCAACAATGTTATTAGCCTGCGATCCAAATGTTTTTTTTGCAACAAAAAACTCCAAAAAAAGAACACTCGAAAAAATTAAAATAACTGCTAATATTTCTTTTTTCATTCATTGGCTATTTTTTTACAGTTAAATTAAACGAAAGAAATTTCCTAGCCACAGATACAATAACAGCCACTAAAATTATACTGCCAACAATATAAAACCACACCGAGTATTTATGAAATAAAAAAGTAATTTTGTAAAAAATCGCTTGGAAAATATTAGCTGGCTGAACAGAAAAGTAAAGTTTTGCTGCTGCTGCCACGCCAACAGAAGCGCCCCCAAAATTTGTTTTAGCCACTGGAAATCCCTCAATAAAACAAAAATATTTGCCAGGCGTAGTTTTTAATGGCACAGTTATGGTTGTTCTTACAGTTTGTGACTTTCCCGGCTCTAAATAAAAGTCTGCTGGCGTAAAGCTAAACCATTCCTTGCTTGGCCTTAATTCTGTGGAGTCTTGGTAAAAAGCAATGGAAATATTATAATCCGAAGCTTCTGTGCCAGTATTAAAAATAGCTAAAATAGGCAGATCGTAAAAACCTCCGGGTTTTAAGGGTTTTTCTAATTTTATCTCGCCAGTGCCAATGCCCACTCCTACCCTGGCCGATGTTATTAATGGTAAAAATAAAAAAACAACTGCAAACAACAAAAAGAAATTCTTGCCTAAAAAAACTTTCATAAAAAATATTTTAAAACTTTACGGGGTTGTTGCTTGGATAGTCACGCTAATAGTCTTGGCAGAATACTCAGAAACAGAAGACGGAACACCAATTCGCAAATCAATTGTAGTGGTGGCATTTACTGGGATAGAGCCAGTGGCGGCCGCATAAGTGTCTGGGCCTGTCCATCTCATCCAAATACTGCCAGTGGTAGTAGAAAAGTCGTGGGTATAAATATCCTCTGTGCCCGTGGCTGAATTAACTGTCCAAGTGCCACCACTTGATGTGGCATTGCTGGTTTTAATATTAAACTTTTCTGTAATGTTGCCGTTATTAACCGCACTTTGAGTGGCTGAAACACCCATGCTTGTTTGCGAGCCTGATAAAGACACCGTTCCGTAAGGAACAACTCCGTTAGAAGTAACCACAATAGAAATACTTTGAGGAGTTACTGTGGCGCCAATTGAATTTGTATCAGTTGCTAAAACTGGCAAACAAATTAATATAGCGCTCAAAATACTCGCTACCAAGTGAACAACTAACGACTTGCTTTTATTTTTCATATGCTTTTTATTTTTAAACCCTGAATTCCAGTTTGAAACCGAACACTTGGCGATATAGAATATCGCCATATGAACAAGCAAAAAATAGAAAATAAAGAAAACAAAAAAGGTAGCCACATCAAAGAAGCGGAGAGG
>JAUSHZ010000018.1 GCA_030648255.1 bacterium | reverse complement strand
ATTCTTTTGAAGATTTAAAATACAAGATAAGATTATGGAATATGTATTACAACGACACCAAACATTGTAGTTTAAATGGTAAAACGCCAAATCAAGCTCTTAGATTATTCTGAGTGCAAAATGTTTGTATCTAAAACATTTGGAGGGTAGCGAGAGTACCTATTGCGAGGTTGAATTTGCTGGCTAAACCAGCGTTGATTTCCAGGACATATTTAGCCGTAACTCCGGGGGTAATGCTAAAACATTCCCCTATTTGAGGGCATGGCTGGTTATTTGGAATTATAGCCACAACTTTATAGTTTTCATCAAGCCAAATTATATCCAAGGGAATCAAACAATTTTTCATCCAAAAATTATGAAAACTTATATCTGGGAAAACAAAAAGCATTGCCCTATCTTGAGCTAAGCTTTGCCTAAACATTAAACCCCTTTCTCTCTCCGCTTGAGCCCTTGCCACTTCAGCTGTAAAACAATCCCCGAAAGGATTATACTCATCTTTATTAAAACAAACTTTAATTAATTCCATTTCTTTGCCTGGCCATGTAAGCTGGTCTCTTTTAATAAAAAGAAACGCACCCGCAACAAGTATAGTTAAAAGAAATATTGTTCCCAAAATTGATTCGTTCATTATTCTATATTATAATGAAAAATGTTTATTAGCAAAAAAATTATTTTATTTTTATCTTTGGGGCTTATTGTTTTAGTAGGGCATTTTGTTTTCCCTAAAACAGAAAACAATAGCCTTAAAAATCCAAAAGAGCCTGGCGACTTAGCAATTGAAAAACTTGAACCAGCCAGCATTGGCTACGCCAAAGGCGTTGCTGGCGGGCCCAAAAAAGAAACTCCCAAAGAGACTACAACCCCCAACCCCTTAAAAGAACAGATCGGGCAAATGCTAATTATTGGTTTTAGAGGCACTCAATTTCAAAAAAATTCTTTTATTGATAAGGCCATAGATGATTTAAAAATTGGCGGGGTTATTTTGTTTGACTATGATTCACCCTCAAAAATGTTTCCCAGAAATATTACTAGCCCCGAGCAAGTTAAAAAACTAACAGCCCAATTGCAAAAAAATTCTTCTGCGCCTTTATTTATTTCCATTGATGTTGAGGGCGGATTGGTTAATAGATTAAAGCCAAAATACGGGTTTATGGAAATTCCGTCAGCCAAAGAGCTTGGGCAAGGCTCATCAGAAAATACTTTCCAAATAGCTAAAAAATTAGGCGAGCAATTAAAAAGCTTAGGTATTAATTTTGATTTTGCCCCAGTAGTGGACTTAAACATAAACCCGCAAAATCCAGTTATTGGAAAATTAGACAGGTCTTTTGGCGAGGACCCCCAAGTTGTCATAAACCATGCTGAAAGCTTTATAAATGGTTTAGCAAAAAACAAAATCATTACCTCTATCAAGCACTTTCCTGGACATGGATCTTCAAAAACTGACAGCCACCAAGGCATTACCGACATAACCGAAACCTACCAAGCTCAAGAACTAATTCCTTTTCAAGAATTAATCAAAAAAAATATTGTGCCAACAGTAATGGTAGCCCATACTTTTAACAAAAATTTGGATACAGTATATCCTGCCACTTTATCAAAAAACACTATTCAGAAAACTTTAAAGGACTTGGTTGGCTTTAAGGGAGTGGTTGTTTGCGATGACTTATCAATGGGAGCAATTTCCCAAAATTATGGCTTAACAGAAGCGGCTGTTAAAATGGTTACTGCTGGCTGTGATTTAATAATTATTTCCAACAATGTTAGCTCTTACGATGAAACTTTGCCTTATAAGGTTAGCAACGCTATCTTACAAGCAGTTAGCTCGGGAGTAATAGCCACCACTTCAATAGAAATATCTTACAATAAAATTATTAAACTAAAAAAGGATTTTGAGATTATGAAATAATTATGATATTGTAAATGTATAATTATATGCTAAACAAAAAAATTTTATTGCCAATTTTAGCCTTAGGGGGAATTTTGTCAGCCACGGTTGCCAAGGCAATTCCTTGCGCTGTTTGCACTATTGCGGTTGGGGCTAGCGTAGGGCTGGCTAGATGGTTAAAAATTGATGATAGAATTACCGGGCTTTGGGTGGGAGCATTAATTGCCTCTTTAATTGCCTGGACAATTCATTATTTAGATAAAAAAAATATCCGCTTTAAAGGAAGAAAAATTTTAACCGTTATTTTATGGTATGGTCTTACAATTGTTCCTTTCTTTTTCACTGGAATGATAGGCCACCCCCTAAATAAAGTTTGGGGTATTGATAGATTATTTTTCGGCATAGTCTTGGGCACTATTATTTTTATTATTGCTAATTTATTGCTTAATTATTTAAAAAAGAAAAATAATGGTAAATCATATTTTCATTTACAAAAAGCTATTGTGCCAGTTGGCTTTTTAGCAATCGCCAGCTTAATAACTTATTTAATAATAAGATAAAAATCATATGAACCAAGAAAATGATGTAAAAAAAATTCAAGACTTTATAGATAAGGTTGACTCAATGAAAAAACAAGAAAAGCTTGATTTATCATCAGACCAAGACCTGTCTATTGCTATTATGAATTTAGTGAGCATTGAGGAGCACTTCTTCTTTTCGGGCGGTAAAACCCAAAACCCAAATTATTACGATTTAATAAAAGATGTGCGGGAAATGCGCAAGGACTTGCTTAAAAAAATTGTTAAGGATTCTCCAGATGGCAGTGAAAAATGGTGCATTTCAAAGCACTTATTGGCTGGTTCAATGCGCTTAATGGAGGTTGGCACCAAGGCCATTGGCCAAGATAAAAAACAAGAGGCCTATGATCTATTCAACAAGGCCTATAATCTATATTCTCTGTTCTGGGGGCTTAATATGAATTTAATAGATACGAGCCAAATTAAAAATATTGATGAGGGAGCAATGAATGTTCACGACAAAAAACCAGCCGGATTTTTAGGTAAAATGGGTGAATTAGTTAAAAAAGCCATCAACTGCTGCTGGGAATAATCACGTTTTCTTGCTTTCTAGCTCTGCTATTTTTTGTTTTAGCTCTTTCATTGCCAACTCTCGGCCAATCATCACTTTATTGAGTTTTTCTATGTTATTTTGAATTTCTTTTCGTTCGGTAATATCCCTGACAGACGCATAAAGAAAAGTCTTACCGCCCTGCTCAACTCTTGATAACAAAACTTCAGCAAAAAACTCCTCGCCATCAACCCTTTTATGCACCCACTCAAATAAATTAACTCCTTCTTTCATTGCTTTTTCAATCATCTCTTTGGCCTTTTCATCAGAGGGCCGACCGTCTGGCTGTGTGCTTGGGGATAGCTTCCATGGCTCACAAGACAAAAACTCTGCCTCATCTTTTGCTTTAAACATTTTTATCGTTGCTGGATTCCCAGACGTGAACCTCCATGATGGAGGCTCAAGGGTCATCACAGCATCACGAGAGGCCATAAACAAGGCCTTGTATTTATCATCATTTGTTAATTCTTTACTCATAGTTTTTTGTTTATTATATCACAAAGATTAAAAAAATATTAACCCACAATTCAATATGCCAAAAAGATTGCTTTGTTTTTTCTTGCATACCCCGTAGAGGAATTTTGACAAAAAATAATAAATGCTTTTTTATCTATTATCAAATATCAAAACCATCTTACATCTTTTTATTTTAATTAATTCTCCCCGCTTGAATTATTTTTTAAAAAAGCAGTCAAAATTCTCCTACGGGGCATATTTTTCTACTTCAATAATTCGCTATAGTTCGAATTTGTCAGGTCTATGTTTGATAAAAACTTAGGGACAACAAACAAAAGCCCAATTAAGGGCACAATAAAGAGAACTAAAGTGATAATAAGCGTCCACTTAAACATTTTGTTTAGCTTATCAATGGAGTTTTGCAGCTTATCAATTTTTTGCTCTAATGATTGTTGTGAATTTTCTTGTTCCATATTTTTTATTTATTTTAATACTTATTTTTCAACTAATAACTGAACAGCGGGTAATTTTCCCGTTGGAGAATAAAAAAGTTTCTTTTTTGTTGGCCCAGGATAAAACGCCATATTGGGGCTTTAGGTCTTTCATTTTTTCG
This sequence comes from bacterium, assembly GCA_030648255.1. Taxonomy (GTDB): domain Bacteria; phylum Patescibacteriota; class Minisyncoccia; order Minisyncoccales; family CG1-02-41-26; genus STD1-80. The sequence continues at coordinate 10,128 of JAUSHZ010000018.1, read as the reverse complement.
TACAAGGCCTCGCGAGACAAAGAAATTTCTGTTAACGATGGCTTGTTTCTTAAAAACTGGGCAATTAAAAACGGTTTTTCATTTTTAAAAGCCACTAAATCCACAGAGCCCAAAATTTCGTATTTTGGCCCCTCAAAATCTAGCAGTATATCCTTTGTTTCATAGCCATATTTTTCTAATAAGTCCACTAAAAATTTTGCTTTTGTTTCTTCTTTTTCCATCCGCTCATTTTGAGCTTTAGTTGAAAAGCTATAAAAATTATTGCCCTCGTCAGCGATAAAAAAGAAGAATTGATTTTGAATTATTGTTTGTTGTTCCATAGGTTATTTGTTATTATTTTTTATTTACATAAGTCCGCTTTCTTTAAAACTAAAGACCTTTGTTTTGGTTATTATTATATGATCTAAGGCCTCAATGCCCATTATCTTGCCCGCCTCAACTAATCGTTTGTTTATTTCTAAATCAACTTGCGATGGTTGGGGATTACCCGAGGGGTGATTATGGCAAAAAATCACAAAAGCCGCATTTTGCTTGATGGCCTCCCCAAAAATTTCTCTTGGGTGAACGATATTAGCGTTTAATGTGCCCACAAACATTGGCTTTTTAAAAATTAATTCATTGCGAGCGTTTAAATACAGCACCATAAAGTGCTCCCTTTGCTTATCTTTCATATAAATAGCTTGGGCAATAACATCGTCAACGGTTTTTATAATAGGGGCAATTTCCTCTTTAACTTCCAGAGCTCTTTTTATAAATTCAGCGCAAGCCAATAATAAGCATGCTTTGGCCTGGCCAACTCCTTTAATGTTAGAAAGTTCTTTAAAATTAAGTTTTAAAATTTCTCTCTTGGAATATTGCTTTAAAATTCGCTCAGCTACGGCTAAAACACTTTCGCCCTCAACGCCAGTATTTAATAGAATTGCCAATAATTCTGCGTCTTTTAGATTTTGAACGCCCTTGCTAATAAGCTTCTCCCTTGGCCTATCCACTTTTGGCAATTGTTTTATAGTTTGTTTCTCCATAGCTTAATAAACTCCTTGGCGGTGGCCTACCTTAACAATTAGAATAACTAGCTCTAAATCTATAATTTTATAAATAATTCTATATGGCCAAACCCTAAAAGACCATTCCCCTTTATGCTTGGCTCCTAATTTTTTGCCACAAAAAGGATCGCTTCCCAAAATTGCAAAAGTAGCAATAATTTTTTGGTAATACGGATTTGGAATTTTATTTAATCCTTTTTGCGCTTTTTTTGTTATGACGACTTGATACTTCATATTTATAATTAGCTTTATCAGCTAAAACAAAACCTTCTTTGCCTAATATTTCTTCCAAAGTAATGTACTCGCCCCGAGCAAATTCTGCTTCCGCTTCTTTTACATCTTTTGCTAAATCTGGAAAATCTTGCAAGGTTTCAATTGTTTCCAGTAGCGATTCAAAATAGTCAACTGACAAAACAACCGCCTTAGGTCGACCCTTATCAGTCAGAGTATAGTAAACATCGGGTTTCTGCACATCAGTTAGTATTTTAAAAATATTTTTTCTTGCTTCTGTCACTGACAAAGTATTTTTTGAGTTCATAAAATTTTAGACTTAATTATTCTATATTTTTTATTTCTATAAACAACTCTCCCCCTGCCTATATCGTGCTCAATCCATTTTTGCTCTGTTTTAGTTTTATATTCTTCTTGCTTAACATAGCAATGACCGCGAATTTTCACTTGGCCGTTTTTCTTTTTATCAAAATAAATTTCTGCCAATTTGTTGTTCACGATAGCAAAACTCCAACACATAAATTTATTTTTGTTTTCTCATCTCACAGTGTCAGACATATGTCTGACACTACTGTTGTGAATAAAAAGAAACTGCTTTATCTGAATTTGCAATATGCATTTTTTGCATATTGCTTTTTTCGTCACCTTCAGTTAGTTCCATTTTGGAACTAGTTGAACTTCTCTACCCTGCTTGGTAAATAACTACTTGCGATTTTTTCTTATTTTTTCCCATTGTTGTTATTGTTATTATGTACATTATAACGCACACCATCTTTTTATGTCAATACCCCCGCCCGCAACGCTTCGCCCGCCAGCATTGCTGAGCAAAACTCTGCGGGCTGGCAAGTGAGCTTGCCTGCCCGAAATTACTACATCGTTGCGAGCGAGCTCGCGTAGCGATGCGGGCAGGCCAATTATCCCCAACCCCCAAAACCCAAAAAATCATAAAATAAAAACTAGCTTGGTTTAAATGCCAACCAAACTAGCACAGGCGCACACCTGCCCCAAGTTGTTATTTTTGACACGAAGTTCTTCTATCTTTGACAATAACATGGGTCAAGATAGCTGCAGCAAGTGCCAAGATAGCTCCGATGAGATAAAAAAATTATTTAAAATCAAGCCCTTTTTGACTTGAGCTTAGCTGGCAAAAATTATCCTGAACTAAAAGCTAAAAATAATCTGGCCAAGCGCAACTCATCATAGGAATATTGACCATGAAATTTTTCAAAAACTGGCTGAAGTTTGTCAGTGTCTAATTCACGAAAAGCTTGGCTAATTTCTGGCAATCTAGAGAGCAATCTTTCGTCCACTAATTGCTCTAATTCTTCATAATTAATTTTTTCTTTTAAAATCAAGTTTTCTAAATGGCCAATGACTGTTCCTTTGGTGATATGGCGAGCATCAACAATTTCTTCAATATTTTTTCCTTCGTTAATTAAAGCCAAGGTTTTATCATAAGTGCTAACTTTCTCTTTTTTTATAGCAATACTTTCTTTAACATATACTTGCCTCTCTGTTGTTCCACCGCAAGCTATTAAAAAAATGTTTTGTTTTTCTAAAACTTTTTCTTTTGGGGTTAAAGAAAAGTTCTCTCCCATTTCCTGTGATTTTTCACGAAAAATCTGGTCTTGATTTTGCATTTCTGGGTGGGTTAAAAACGCTTTTTGGTTATATCCTAAAAGATAGAGCCCAGATAACCGACGAACTCTTGATAACGCCACATACCCTTGGCCAAACTCAAAAGTTTTTTGTAAATCAATAACAGCCCCATCCAAACTCATGCCCTGGCTTTTATGAATAGTAATAGCCCAAGCTAATCGCAACGGCACTTGGGCGATTCTAGCTTTTATGCTTCCGTGCTCCTCCACGGTCCACTCCATTGGCGAGACCTCAATTTGTTCTCCAGTGGTTATTTGAATAATCGGGTAATTACTCTCTTCACTAAACCCAATTACTTTGCCAATAGTTCCATTAACAAAACCCTCTTTAATATTGTTTTTGGTGAACATCACACAAGCATCTTTTTTTAATTCTAAAGTTTCGGGAGATAAACAGCCCTTTTTTAAATTATCTACAAAGTTTCTCTGGCCCCGAGAAAACATATAAAAAACCTCTGGCTTGCCCGGCAGTTGGTCAAGCTCTTGGCTATTGAGGCGGTCAACATCAAAATTATGCGAAAAAATACGGGTGATGTCTTTAGGGGTTTGCTCAAACTCAATAACCCTGTTTTCAATAATTTGTAAATGGTTGCTATTAAAGGCATTGGCCCTGATGGCTGAAAGCATTGTTAAAAAATCAGTGTCGTCTTGCCTATATTGCTCGGTTAAATAACAAACCGCAAAATTGGCTTTTTCCCAAGCATTGGATTTAAAAGCAAACTGGGCTTCTCTTCCAATCGGGGGTAGTTGAAAAAAATCCCCCACAACCACAACCTGTAACCCCCCAAAAGGAGTTTTGTTTTCAAAAATCTGCTTACAAACTAAATCAACCATAGTAAAGGTGCCTGCCTCTAACATAGAAATTTCATCAATAATTAAGACCTTAGCTTTTTCTACGCGTTTTTTAACATACGAGGTTTTAGCAATTTTTTCTAAGTCCCTCTTACTAAGATGTTCTTTTATACCAATACCAGCCCATGAATGGATAGTTATGCCATTTAAATGAGTGGCGGCAATGCCAGTGGAAGCAGTAATGGCTGGGGCAATATTATGTTCTCTTAAATAATCAGCGTATTGATTAACCGTATGCGTCTTGCCCGAGCCCGGCTCACCAGTTAAGAAAACATTTACTCCTGTTTTTAAAATTTCTATTGCCTGTTCTTGTGTCATAAGTAATGTGCTTTTATTATACTTAAATTTTCCAGTTGTGCATAACTTTCTTGCGTGTAACGCAAATGTTTGTTGTATAATAAAAAAATAAGTCATGCCCAGCATGATTTTGCTAAATCATATGGATAAAAAAATAATTATAATATCAGTTGCTGTTTTGTTGGTCGGCTTAATAGTGGCTGGTTATTTTTATTGGAGCGCTGTAAAAAAGCCGCAAGAGGAGACAGCAAACCTTTTGCAAGAACTCGCCAGTACAACACAGCAGGCAGTGCAAAAAGCCACCCAAGGGGCATTGCCGTCGCTTGGGGCAAACCCGATGGAAAACAAGCCCGACCTTAACCCAGTCGATAAGGCCAACCCAATTAAAGATATAAAAATTAACCCTTTTGACTAATTTAAAAAATATGTCTATTAAAAAACTTACTATTTTAATAACAACCGGCCTGATAATAGTTGGCTCGACTTTTTTTATAAAATCTATTTTTGCTCAAAACGAAACTGCAAAAGCCAATATCCAATACCCTGTTGCAGAACTTGGCGGCTGCACCAGTGAAGCCAGCTGTAAAAAATATTGCGATGAATCAGAAAACATAGAATCCTGCATTAATTTTGCCCAAAACAACGGCCTAATGACCAAGGAAGAAATTGCTGTGGCTAAAAAGTTTACGTCCATCGACAACAGCCAAAAGCCAGGAAAGTGTACCACCAAGGCCTCTTGTGAAGAATATTGCAATGACATCAGCCACATAGATGAATGTTTAGCTTTTGCTGAAAAAAATAATATCTTACCCAAAGAAGAATTGGCAGAAGCTAAAAAAGTCCAAACTGCCATTGCTAAGGGAATCAAGCCACCTGCTTGTGGCAACAAAAAAGATTGTGATACATATTGCGATAGCCCAGAACATATGGAAGAGTGTATGACTTTTGCTTTAGAAGCCGGGTTTATGAGTGAGCAAGAAAAAGCTGACTCTCAAAAAATGTTAGCAGCCATTAAAAGAGGTGTTAAGCCGCCCCCATGCAAAGGAAAAAAGGCCTGTGATGTTTATTGCCAAGAACCAAACAATATGGAAATTTGCATGAATTTTGCTATGGAAGCTGGATTTATGAGTGAGGAAGAAAAAGCCAACTCCCAAAAAATGTTAGCGGCTGTTAAAAAAGGGGCTGTACCGCCAAAATGCAAAGGCAAAGAATGTGATGTTTATTGCCAAGAAGAATCTCATTTTGAAGAATGTCTAAAGTTTGCTGAAGCGGCTGGATTTATGAACCCAGAAGAAGCGGCAATGTCCCGCAAAACTGGAGGTAAGGGCCCAGGGGGTTGCAAGGGAAAAGAAGAATGCGACGCATTTTGCAATAACCAAGACAACCAAGAGACCTGTTTTAATTTTGGCAAAGAAAATGGAATGATACCAGAGAAAGATTTACAAAGAATGGAAGAGGGCAAGCAACAATTTAAACAATCGTTAAGCCAAGCCCCTCAAGCCGTGCTTGATTGCTTAAATTCCCAAGTTGGAAGTGATATGTTAGAAAAAATGAAAAGTGGAAGTGGAATGCCCTCAAAAGATATTGGCGATAAAATGCAAGTATGCTTTCAGCAAGAAATGGGCCAACCCAAGCCCGGTAAGCCTGGGGAGGGTGGCATGATACCACCTGCTGGGCGAACAGGCCCAGGGGGCTGTAAAACCCAAGAAGAGTGCCAAAGCTATTGTGAAAAAAATCCGCAAGAGTGCCAAAACTTTAAAGGCCCTAACGGCCCGCAGGATCAGAATGGGCAACAAGGCCCTGGACCACAAGAACCCGGTATGCAGCAAGGCCCAAGTGGCCCCAACGGAATGCAGGGTCCCAACAGGCAAACCATACAGACGGGCCCAGGAGGATGTAAAAGCCCAGAAGAATGCTCTGGCTACTGTCAAAAGAATCCGCAAGAGTGCCAAAACTTTAAAGGCCCCCAGCAAGGTCCTGGACCAAATAGACAACAAAGCCCAGCTCAAGGACCAGAGGGAGGAATGGGCATATCCAACGAACAACTCGAGCAAATAGCAGGAACACAGCCTCCTTGCAACAGCCCAGAGGAATGCCAAAAAATGCCACCTCAAAATATGACGCCTCCTGTTCCTTGCCAAGGAGAAAACTGCAATTATGGCCCTCCACCAGGCGGAACAATACCAGAAGGGCAAGCGCCTCAACAATACCAACAGCCAATAGTGCCAATTCCAGGCGGTGAAACAGGCGGAACAATACCTGCCGGAACAGACCAGCCAATAATACAAACGCCCCAAACTGCTCCAAACGAACAAATGGCTCCCCAAATTCAAATGGAACCCCAACCCATACAGACAGCTCCAACCTCTCCACCACCCTCCGAGCCAGCCCCAGCTCCCGGCGGAGAAACTCCTCCTCCTCCGCCCACCAGCTTAAATAATCCGAATTTATTTTTGGGTTTTATACTATCTACCCTTGATCCACTCACCCGCCCATTCCTCTACGGAAAATAATTTTCCAATAAAACAAAAAAGATTTTTGCGCTTTTTGAATTAAAGTTGTAGTTTTAGAGTATCTGTGTTATAATTTTGCTAATATTGTGGATATAATTTTATGTCTGCTTATAAAGCGGGCTTTTTATTTTACTATCATTTTTTTATGGAAATTAGAAATATCGCAATTATTGCCCATGTGGACCATGGCAAAACAAGTTTAACTGACGCCTTAATGCGCCAGACGGGTTTTGCTATAGAAGGAGCTACTATGGACTCCAACGCCTTGGAGCTTGAGCGAGGCATTACAATTTATTCCAAAAATGCGTCTATTTATTACAAAGACACTAAAATAAATATTGTGGACACGCCAGGACACGCTGACTTTGGCTCGGAAGTGGAGCGAGTGTTGCGCTCAATTGATTCTGTGCTTTTAGTGGTGGATGCCCAAGAAGGCCCCATGCCCCAAACCAAATTTGTTTTAAAAAAATCTTTAGAGCTTGGCTTAAAACCAATTTTAGTTATTAACAAAATAGACAAACTTGCGGCCAGGCCTGATTGGGTGCACGATAAAGTTTTTGAGCTTTTTTATGACTTGGGCGCAACAGAAGAACAGCTAAATTTTACTTGCCTTTATGCTATAGCCAGAGAAGGCATTGCCAAGCTTAATTTAACTGATGACTCAAAAGATTTAACTCCGCTTTTGGATGTTATTTTAGAGAAAATCCCCTCTTCTTCAAGCGATGAGTTAAATAAACAACCCTTAAGAATTCAGCCATTTAATTTGGGTTATGATAATTTTATGGGCCGTTTAGCCATTGGCCGAATTTACGAAGGCATTGCCAAGACAGGCAGTAATGTTTTTGTTAAAACGCCTGCTGGCGAAACAAGAACTGGCAAAATAGCAAAAATATTTTCTTTTTCCGGTTTGCAAAGAATAGAAACGCAAGAGGCTGTGGCTGGGGATATTGTCATGATTGCCGGGCTTCCTGACATTTTTATTGGCGAAACAATTTGCATTGATAAAGACCAGCCCGCCTTACCCTCAATTAATATTGACGAGCCAACCATTTCTTTAAATTTTTTGGTTAACAGCTCCCCGTTTGCGGGCCGTGAGGGAAAGTTTGTAACAATCAGGCAAATCAGGGAACGGCTTGAAAGAGAACTTGAAGTTAATGTGGGCTTGAAAGTTGATTTTACCGAAATGGATTATTTTACGGTTTCAGGCAGGGGCGAATTGCACATTGCCATACTTTTAGAAAATATGAGAAGAGAGGGCTACGAGCTTCAAGTTTCCCAGCCCCAAGTTATTATTAAAGAAGAAGCTGGTAAAAAAATGGAACCATTTGAGGAAGCAACGATTGATGTTCCAAATGAATCAGCTGGCGCTGTTATTGAAAAGCTTTCCAAGCGAAAAGGCCAAATGATTGAAATGCGCCCCGAGCAAAACCACACCCGAATAGTTTTTGAAGTACCCACCAGGGGCTTACTTGGCTATCGAGGTGAGTTTGTTATAACCACCAAGGGTGAGGGCATACTTTGTAGTCAGTTTATTGGGTTTAGGCCTTATGTTGGAGAAATTGAAAAGCAAGATGTTGGCTCAATGGCTTCCATGGCCACAGGCAAGGCCTTGGGATTTGCTTTATGGAACTTACAAGAAAGAGGTGTCTTATACATTGGGGCTGGCACTGAGGTTTATGAAGGCATGGTTATTGGCAACACAGCCAAAGGCAATGATATGGCTGTTAACCCAACCAAAGGCAAGCAATTAAGTAATATGCGAGCCAGCGGATCAGATGAAGCAATAACGCTTGTGCCACCTCTTACCCTATCTTTGGAAAGAGGGCTTGAAATAATGAAAGATGACGAGTACATGGAAGTAACCCCTCGAAACATTCGCCTCCGCAAAAAATTCCTCACCGAACTCGACCGCAAACGCGACTCCCGCAAAAGTAATAAATAAAATTGCAAACAAAAAACTCCGGCCTACCCCAGAGTTTTTTGTTTTATGATTTCGCGTAGTAGTTTGTGGACTTGCTCTAAACTGGTTTCGTCAATTACGGAAATTGGAATTACTTGTTTGTTTAGCGCTTTTAACTTTTTTAATTTTTGGCTAAGTTCTTCTCTGCTCACTAAGTCAATTTTACTTAAAAAAATATATTCGGTTCTGTCTAATAACTCTGGATTAAAGGCCTTTAGTTCGTTTCTAATAACTTCATAATCTTTTAATGGTTCTTGCGATTCTGCTGAAATAAAATGAAAAAGGGTTTTCGTTCTTTCAATATGGCGCAAGAATTTTATGCCAAGACCCTTGCCCTCGCTTGCCCCCTCAATTAGCCCTGGGATATCAGCTAACACAAGTTCAAAGTAAACTCCCAGATTTGGCTCTAAGGTTGTAAAAGCGTAATTTGCCACTTTGCTTTTGGCGTTGGTTAAAGTGTTTAACAAGCTTGATTTGCCAACATTTGGCAAGCCAACAAACCCAACATCAGCAATCAATTTTAACTCCAGCCGAAGCTCGCACTCTGTGCCAGGTAATCCATACTGAAATTTAGTTGGGCTGGTGTTGCGAGATGAACGAAACATAAAATTACCCTTTCCCCCTCTGCCCCCTCTCACTATTAATACGCTTTGCCCAATAGTTGATATCTCTGTGTCCTCCCCACTTGTTAAGTTATGGACAATTGTGCCAACTGGCACCTTAAAAATTAAATCTTTGCCGTTTGCTCCGTCTTTTAATTGCCTTCCTCCTTTTTCTCCATTTTCTCCTATTAAGACCTTTTTATAACGAAACTGAATCAAGGCGCCCAAATCAGCCACGCCTTCAAGGAAAATACTTCCCCCATTGCCCCCTCGCCCGCCAGTTGGACCAAGCGACATTTTTGCATTATTAAAAGCAACAGTTCCATCCCCGCCTTTCCCAGCCCTTACCCTAATTGTTACATCATCAATAAACATATTTTATCTATCTTAACATATCTAAACAAAAAACCCCTCGCCAAGCGAAAGGTTTCTTGTTGAATTTAATGGATTAGACATCCAATGTTTCGTCTGCTTCCTCTGTGTCGCTTGCATCATCGCCAGCAACAAGGGATACATTCACTGCGTTTGGCCCTTTTGGAGAGTCGGCTTTGTCAAAAGACACTTTGTCGCCAACTTTTAGATCTTCAAATTTCACGCCTTTTAACTCATTGCCGTGAAAAAATAAATCTTTGTCTCCCTCGCCAGCACCCTCAACAGTAATAAACCCAAATCCTTTTTCTGTAAGGGTTTTAATTGTTCCTATCATATTTATAAAAATAATTTAATTAATTTCTTTAGCTGCTTGAATAAACTCGACGCATTTTTTATTAAGCAACCACCTCGCTTTAAATGATAGCACATAAAAAACGATTAATCAAGCATTTACGCCAGCCATGTCAACGGGAAATAGAAATGTCATACTTGCAAGGATTTAGAAATGTCATACTTTCGCTTTTTGCAAAATGAATTTTTGCCGCCAGGGATGGTCGGCTGGAGGAATAGTTGGCTTTCTCGTGGCAGGAATTATCCAAG
>JAUSHZ010000027.1 GCA_030648255.1 bacterium | reverse complement strand
TAATTCTTTTGAAGATTTAAAATACAAGATAAGATTATGGAATATGTATTACAACGACACCAAACATTGTAGTTTAAATGGTAAAACGCCAAATCAAGCTCTTAGATTATTCTGAGTGCAAAATGTTTGTATCTAAAACATTCCAAAACATCGCGGTGAAACTCTGGAAATTCATCTAAAAACAAAATTCCTTTGTGAGCCAAAGTTATCTCCCCCGGCCTTATTGGGTTGCCACCGCCAATTAGGGCGGGCTCTGAAATTGAGTGATGCGGGCTTCTAAATGGCCTATGAAATAAAATAGGATTTTCTTCAGATAAAAGCCCGGCTGAACTGTAAATTTTGCTTAATTCTAAAATTTCTTCTTTTGTTAAAGCGGGCATTATGGAAATAGCGGCTTTGGCCATTAAGGTTTTTCCAGTGCCGGGCGGGCCTTGTAATAGCAAGTTATGCCCGCCAGCCACGGCAATTTCCATGCCTCGTTTGGCGTGCGATTGGCCTCTTATCCAATGCCATTGGACATCAAAGCTATGGTCTATCTTGAATTCTTTTTCATCTATTTGAAATGGCTTTATATCAGTTTTTCCTTCAAGATAAGCCAATGCCTGCTGGAGATTTTCAACTGGAATAATTTTTATTTCGTCCTGAGAATTTAATAAATTGGCAACCGAAGCTTCTTTGGCATTCTGCGCTGGCAAAACAATCTCTTTAAAACCATTTTCTTTGGCCAATAAGGCAAAAGAAAAAGCCCCTTTTATGGGCTTCAACTCTGCGTTTAAGGCTAACTCGCCTAAAATTAATTTTTTGTTCGGATTAAATTTTGTTTGCTCGGTGGCTAATAAATAGGCCAGAGCAATTGATAAATCAAAATGGCTGCCTTCTTTTTTTAAATCTGCTGGGGATAGATTAACTACTACTTTTTTTGTTTGAGAATTGGGAGATGAAAGCCCAATATTTTTTATGGCTGAAGAAACTCTTTCTTTGGCTTCGGCAATTGACTTGTCCGCTAGCCCTACAATACTAAAACTCCGCAGGCCTTGATTAACCGAAATTTCTACTTCAATAAGGGTTGCGCCAATTCCTTGCAAAGCGGCTGAAAAAGTTTTGGCAAACATAGAGATAAATCAAAAATTAAGGGTTGTTGAAGCTCGGTTTTTAAAGAGCCCCAAAACCGAGCTTCAACAACCCTTTGGGCTCCCTAAAAACCGAGTTTCAGAAACTTCCCAAAACCGAGCTTCAACAACTATACGGACTCCTCAGATTTAGTTTCTGTTTCTGGCTCTTGAGTGTCTGCTGTTTGTTCTGCTGGGGTTTCTTTGTTTTGTATTTGGCTAACGCTACGCACATCAATTTTCCAGCCAGTTAATTTAGCTGCCAGGCGGACATTTTGCCCTTCTTTGCCAATAGCTAATGAAAGCTGGTCATCTGGGATAATGGCTTGCGCTTTGTTTTTTGGTAAAATTTTAACTTCTAAAACTTTAGCTGGAGACAAAGCGTTGGCAATAAACTTTTCTGGGCTTTCATCCCAAATTATAACATCAATTTTTTCTCCACCTAATTCGTTAGTAACAGCAATAATTCTGGTGCCTCTTTGCCCTACCAAAGAACCAATTGGGTCAATGCCATCTTCTAAGGCCTCAACAGCTACTTTTGACCTAAATCCAGCCTCTCTGGCAATGGCTCTAATAGCCACTTGATTTGCCCCGATTTCTGGCACTTCAAGCTCAAAGAGTTTTGAGATAAGCCGCGGATAAAGCCGCGATAAAACAATTTGCGCACCCTTTGGAGTGCTTTCGGTTTTTAAAACAAAAAGCTTCATCCTCTGGCCGGGTTTGTAGTATTCATTGGGCGTTTGTTCTTTCTTTGGCAAAATGCCAGAAGTTCGGCCAATGTCAAAATATACAGCCATTGGCTCAATCCGCTGGACAATCCCTGAAACCACCTCGCCTTCTTTGTCTTTGAATTCTTTAAAGGTTTCTTCTTTTTCAATTTCTTTAATTTTTTGCAAAATAACTTGCTTGGCTGTTTGAGCGGCAATTCGGCCAAAATCAGCTTTGGTTTCTAATGGCAGAGAAATTTCATCACCCACTTTGGCGTCTTTTTCAATTTCTTTGGCTTCGTTTAGCATAATATGCCGTTCTGAATTGAATCTTATCTTGCCGTTTTCTGCTTCATATTCATCGCCAATTTCTTTTTTTTCTTTTATCTCTTCGATTTCTTGTTCTGATAAAATTATTGATTCATCAACCACTTCTTTTACTTGCCAAAAATCAAGGTGGCCGGATTTTAAATCCAGTTTGGCCTTTATTTTTTGTTTCTTTTTGCCGTATTCTTTTTTGTAAGCGCTGGCAATGGCCTCGGTGATAACATCAACTATTTTGTTTTCGGGAATGCCCCGTTCTTCAGCGATTTCTACAATGGCTGAAGCTAAGTTTTTTAAATCTAACATGTTAGTAGTCGTTAATGAGCGAGCAACTTTTTTGCGAGTGAATTTACGAATACTTACACCCTGTGGAGTAGAAATTTGCTCTACAAATTTCTGTTTTAAATTTTTATTAAAATTAGGATAATTTTAATAAAAATTTAAAACTACTCCACGGGGTAAAATACCCATAAAACTCGAACTTCGCTAATCGCTTGTTTTCGTTAACGGTTATTTTATAAAAACAGGTCAGTTCTTGCGAACGACCATTAATCAAATAATAACAAATTAAAAACAGAAAGTCAAATCAATAATCTCCGATAGCGTTTTCAGTGTGGCGAACAACATAGTCATCAATGGTATTGAATTCTATGGCCATAATGTCAATTTGCTGGTCAACATCTAACGGCAGTTTTTTGTGTGATAAATAAATTTGCGTCATTTTTTGCAATTGCTGGGCTTTGTGATAGGTTATTTCATCTTCTGGTAAAAATTCTGAAGCCGTCTTTTTAATTAAAGTCTTAACCTCCACAAAAACAATAGTTCTTTTATGGCTGGCTACAATATCTAATTCACCCCACTTGGTTTTAAAATTTCTTTCTAAAATTTTATACCCTTTTTTCTTTAAATAATCCGTGGCAATATCCTCGCCAATCTGCCCAATTTTCTGATTCTGATTTTGCATTGTTTCTTATTAACTCGCCAATACTGGTTTTTCTAAAATGACTTCGCGGTATTTGCAATCAACAATGGCTTTGTAGCCGAATTTAGTTAAAAAACTTATGCCAGCTAAGGGCATACTTTCAGAAATCATAACTTGCACATAATTAACTTCGTCTTCCATTGAGGCAATGGCGAGAGCGACCGGTATTTGAATAGTTTGTCCGTTGGCAATTCTTGTTTTGGTTACGCCAACAATTTTAAGCCCTAATTCCTGCGCAATTTTTGGCGTTATTTGTAAGTCGCCAGTAGAGCCAGTATCTAAAATAAAAAAAGAGGACTGCACTGAGCGCCCCCAACTCACAACAACGCTAATAAAAGGTATGTTTTCAACAAATTTTCCCCTTATCATAAAATTTACTCCTTATCTATAAACGATTGAGCCATTGTTTCGGCAACATCAAAACCGACTTTGACCACATAAAAAACATTATTTGGGTGTTTTTCTCTGGCAAATTCCAGTGCTTGCGCGCTTGTGTTGCCAAGATATTCTTGTTTACTTTCTATATCAATAGCTAAAAACTTTCCCTTTTCTTTGGGGTCGTAGTTAATTTTTATTTGTTCGTATATTTTTGCGCCTTCTTCAGCAATATGCTGAATGTCGGCCTTTTTAATAAGTTCCTCGTCCATATTTCTTATTTTAGCGTTTTTAGTAGGAAAAGAAAAGGAGTTTACTTTATTATTTCTTTAAGTTTTTCTATTAAATCGTCTGGGTTAGAATATTCTATAAACACATCAGAAACAGCTTTTAGACTCTTTTTTAAAATCAAAATCTTTTGAATGGCCAATATATATTTTCATGTTTTTTCGTTGCCAGCCAATTATTTTATATCCCTTTCTATATCCTGCCCCTCTATGTTGTACTTTTTATTTTTAAAGAATTTCGAAACAATACCATTGACAATCCAAGTCATCACCATCAATAAAGAAAAATAAATCAACCCATTTGATGTGAACTTGGGTAGCGTGTCTTGACCAAGATAACCCAAAATTCCAGCCACAACGCCAATTGCTGTAATAAGTTGCAAAGATGAGATGGTGTTATTGGTGCTTTCTGCTTGTAGCACCGAGAAAACTTCAATAGCAGAATCAAGATAATTATTGGTCATTTTCCAAAGGTGTTGAATGTATTCGTGAGTGTCTAATAGGGTTTCAAACTTAAATTGGAAAAGTGGCTGGAGATAATCGTCAATTTTTTCTACATCAGTAATTTTTTGTCGCGTTTTTACATAGGCAGGCATTTGATCAATTCTTGCGCCAATTAAATTTATTGTCTTTTGATAGACAGACAGCTCGTTTCTTAGTAAATCTATCTCGTTTCCTTTTATTTTTCCTCGTTCTTTAATGGTTTTTATTTTTTCCCACAATATTCGGTGTATTGCTAAATATCTGTGGAGTTGAGACTTAAATTCCCTAAAAAATATTTGAGATTCAATAATTTCCCTCGCTAGAGCTTCGTCTTTTAGGTTATTTATTAAAATTATTCCAGAGGCGCGATGCACCTCTGTGCTTTTGGTGGTTAGCGTGGAATAGACATTTTCAGAAAAATCTTTAAAAATTTTCTCTGTTTCTTCTTTTGTGGCGTCAGCAACAGTAACGATGTATGGCAGAATGGTTTTAATATTTGCTAGTTCTTTTGGAACGGGCGCGCCTTTGCTAAAAATCAAAGAAAGAGCTTTCGAAAGTTTGTTATCGTAATAATCTCTGATCGCCTCAAAGTCGTTTTTTAGAGATCCAAATTCTTTTTCTAAAATGATTAGGCCATCCTCATATATTCGATAACTAATTTCTTTATTGGTTTTTGCGAGTATGTATTCTAAGGGTCCATTTTCTCTGCTCACGCCAGCAAGAGATAAAGAATCCTTTGCCTCACTAAGCTTTTCTTTTGGCAAGTCCAAATTAGATTTTCCACGGTCAAGAAAATCCCAAATTTCCGTTAGGTGAAGAGTGGTTCTTTGGAACCACCCGCCGATATAAATTTTTTGTATTATCATATTTAGTATTTTTATATTGTGGACTTGGGGAGAATCGGACTCCCGTCCCCGCAATGTCCCGACAACTTTGGTGGACCTAGGCAGAATCGAACTGCCATCACTGCAATGCGAATGCAGTGTACTGCCGTTATACTATAGGCCCAAGTCCACCAAAATTGTCGAGGATCTCCCGATTTTATTAAATTTTCAATAGGTTTTCTCTTTTTTAACGATTTCAACTGCGATTCTTTTTTTCGTGCCAACGATAAATTATTAAAACGCTCTTGATAAACTATTGTCCACGGGAGATATCTTTTTGTTGACTTAACCATACCTCGATTATGCAGAGCAATCCTTTTTGCTACATTGCCACTGCTACCAATATAATAAGAGTTATTTTTGTTTGATTTGAGTATATAGACGGAATAGATCATATTGAAAATTTATAAAATCGGGACGAATGCGGTGTACTACCACTATACTACAAGCCCCCGAAAATTACTTTTTATCTTCCACTAATTTCAAAACAACCAATAAGGCCAAAAATCCAGCTGATAAAGCACCCGAAGTTAACACTAATTTGCCAGCCAGGGAATTATCTTGAATAGTAAAAACTCCCCAGAAATTCAAAATTAACATCCCGGTGAAGAATATTCCGAAAGCAACACACAAAACAGCGATCATTCTTTTGATTTTCATGTTAGAAATCGTTAATGAATGAAGTGGCGATTAGCCACGAGTGAATTTGCGAGTTCTTACACCCTGTGGAGTAGTTTTAAATTTTTTACTAAAAATTTAAAACAGAAATTTGCCCTACAAATTTCTACTCCACGGGGTAAGTTCTCCGTAAATTTCAAGCTTCGGCTAATCGCCTCGCTTTCAATAACGGATTACTTAAATTTTATTATTTTCAACCTTTTGCCTTATGTTATCAATAAATTGCTTGAAAAACCAGAGATTGTGATAGGTTAAAAGCCTTGGGCCCGTTGTTTCTTTGGCTCTAAAAAGGTGGCACAAATAAGCTCGGGTGTAATTTTTGCAAGTTGGGCAAGTACACTTTGGGTCGAGCGGTTTTTTGTCCTGTGAAAAAATTGTTTTGCTTATATCTATATTTCCCAAAGAAGTAATAGCCACATTATGCCTGGCCATTCTTGTTGGATAAACACAATCAAACAAGTCCACTCCAGCTTTTATAGCTGGAACTAAATCGTCTAAATGGCCAATGCCCAATAGGTGGCGAGGTTTTTCTTGGGGCAGTAAGGGCATTACCCAAGAAAGAGCTTTAATTAAATTAGTTTTTGAATCCCCATAAGATGAGCCGAAACTTCCACCAATGCCAAATCCGTCAAAATCTATTTCGCCAATAAACTTAGCGCTTTGTTTGCGCAGTTTTTCGTACTTCCCTCCTTGCATAATCCCAAAGAGCCCTTGAGAAATTTTTTCATTTTTCATTTTTAGTTTTTCATTTGCCACGAGGCAACGAGTTGCCCATCTATGAGTACGAAGCATCGCGTTTTCTGTTTCTTGATAGCTGTCTAATGGTGACGCTGGTTGGTCAAAAGCAAAAATAATGTCTGCCCCCAAATCCTGCTGGATTTTTATCGAACTTTCTGGGCTTAAAAATTGTTTTGAGCCGTCCAAATGCGATTTAAAATAAACCCCTTCTTCGGTGATTTTTACAAAACCAGCAGACCCCAGAGCTCCGCTATTATTTTTCTTTACGCAATTCCTGCGATCGTCGGAATTATGCGAGGGGATTTTGGAGGTTTTATGAGCAATGCCTGCTCCTAAGCTGAATACTTGAAAACCTCCGCTGTCTGTAGCCACAACGCCATTCCAATCCATAAATTTGTGCAAGCCACCCATTTTTTTAACTATTTTTTCTCCGGGTTGTAAATGTAAATGATAAGTATTGGCTAAAATTCCTTCAAACCCTATTTCTTTTATGTCTTGACTGGTCAGTGTTTTAATAGTGGCCTTGGTGGCCACAGGAAAAAAAGCCGGGGTATGCAATTCCCCGTGGGCTGTCTTTATCACCCCCAACCGCCCCCCCGACTTTTTTGATTTTTTTGTAATCTCAAATTTCATTAATATATTTTACATTTTTAAGTAGTTGAAAATAAGACACTAAAATAATTGTCATGCCCAGCCACCCTAAAGTAATAACCCATAGCGGTATTTGCAATATCGCTGTGTTTACTGGAAAGCAATTTTTACAATAAACCCATTCCCATGCAAATGTGTTGGGCAGTTCGTGGAGAAAACCATTAAAAAACATAGTGAAAAGTATGCTTAATATAGCAGGCCGATTAAGCGATGTTATTTCCTTGATTAAACAATTTTTTGATATAAAAAGATTTGTTAAATTCATGAGGAAAAGAATTGCAAAAGTAATCCATGTGAAAATCCAAAAACCGAAAGAAGGTAAGGATTCTTTATAAATTAAGGTTATGGGTATTAAGAAGAGAGAAACGAATAAACCAACAATTAATATATTTTTAGTTGAATTTAAGCTTATCTTTTTCTCTTTATAATTTTTGAATAAATTTTTAATTAAAGAATAGCAATAAACCAAAATTAGCCCGCCAAGGGGGTAAATTATAAGATAAATAATAAGATAATTAATTGGCCCATAGAAAGGATAATAATGTAAGCTTGATAATATCCTTCCCATAAACATATCAGCGATAATTCCGCCAGGGATAAGCGCAACATAAAATTTTAACCAAGACGATAGTTTTAAAAGGTATTTTTTGTTAAGTAAATAATACAGCGAGTTATATACTAAAAAATTTCCTACTACTAAGATAGTGTAAAAGTAGTGAAATTTTTTAATAGCTAAAATATAAGAAAAAATTACAAGTATTAATCCAAACACCGCTAAAGAATAATTTTTAGTAATTTCAAAGTGCATTTTTTATTTTAAAGATTTCTGATTATCAGATAAATAGTTTTGTTTTGAGACAATGCTTTTACCTAATTTTTTCTCTAATTGCTTTCTTGCTCCTCCAGCGATGTCGCCACCGGCCTTGGCATCGTTTTTTAATTTTGGAATACCTTGTGAATTTTCATTGCGGTGGATTTCAGTGGTGGCTCGCTCGCCCAGCATATTAAAAATCAGTTCAAAGTCATTCATATGGTCGCGTAAGTTTTCTCGCTTTAGGCCCTTTAACTTTTTATATTCGCTTGGGGTTACTCCGAAAGTGGCTTTGGAAATTTCAGCGGTTAAAATTTCATAGTCCTGTTGTTCTTTTGCTCCACGGTTTTTCCATTCGTCGGTTAATTCCTCGCGAATAGCAATGCCCCGCATTCGCTTTTCAATCCAGTCATCAGAGTAACCCTTGAGCTTATAAAGTAAGCGAGTTCTTTTGGTGGCTAATTCTGGGTTTTCTATTTCTCGCATTCGTTCGTAGCCAACTTTTGCCAACCATCTTTTAAATGGTTCGGCTTTGGGGGACGGAATTGATTGGACTAGACGAAAAATACCTTCCGTATGCCAACAGTAGGTCTTTTGTGCCCCTCCTGAAGTTTTAATTTCTAGCATAAGGGGTGGTACAAATTGTACCCCTCCTTTGTCCGTTAACTTTGCTATCTCCGCATCCCTTTCCTTAAGTCGTTTGAAATATTGCGCTGGATCGCGAGAATCAGTTAATGCCTCAATAATATCATTAACCGAAAACCACCACTCGCCGTTATGTAGTTTCTTTCTAATTTCACTACCTTTGAATAAAACGATTTTTGTTGAGGAAAAATTATTATCCATAATTTTAAATTATTTATTTGTCAGAGCGCCGAGAATCGGACTCGGATCGCTGATTCCCGAAACCAGCATAATACCACTATACTACGCTCTGTTTAAAATTAGCTCACCCAGTATTTGGCTTTGGTCATTTGGTCTTGTTTGGTGTCTATCTGCTCAATTTCGGTTTTGGCTGATTGGGCTAATTTGGCAATTTTTTGGTCAGTTAAAGCGCCAAGTTTTTTTATTTCTGCTAATAAAAATTTTTGATTATTTTTAGCAGGGTCGGACAAGACATAGGACAAAACAATAGACAAGATTTGTCCTACCTTTGGCCCTGGTTTTATTTGTAAAGTTTCCATTATAATTTGGCCGTTAACCTTGAGCATTTTTGGAGAAATCGGGTCTTTGGCCACTTTTTCAAACAAGTATTTGAGATGTCTTAGCTTGTATGGCTCGGCCTTGGGCACGCCCGAGCCAATTCTGTCACACATTCTAACTTGCAAAAGTTCCTCAATTAGCTCTGGCCCCACATTGCGCACTAACCGCCTCACTGATGCTTCCCCTACTTCTCCAGCGTTGTAATAAAATAAATGATATCTAATTAATTTTGTAATTTTTTCTATGTCTTTTCTGGGAAATCTTAAATTCTCTAGAATTTTCTTTGCCATTTTAGCGCCAATAATTTCGTGGCCATGAAACGAGGCATTTGCGCCTTCGCCTTGCTTTGTCCTAGGCTTGGCAATGTCGTGCAATAAAGAAGCCATACGGACTTCAAAAGAATAATTTTTTTTGCAAGCATATTCCAAGCTTAAAACATTGTGCTGATAAATTTCATAAATATGGTGCTTGCTTTGGTCTATGCCATAGCCCTCTAAAAGTTCGGGAATTATATATAACAAAAGACCAAACTCTCTTAAAAGTTCAATGCCTTTG
Organism: bacterium; assembly: GCA_030648255.1. Lineage (GTDB taxonomy): Bacteria > Patescibacteriota > Minisyncoccia > Minisyncoccales > CG1-02-41-26 > STD1-80. The sequence continues at coordinate 18,192 of JAUSHZ010000027.1, read as the reverse complement.
GCGCCATTTTTACTCATTATTATTTTTATTAGCTCGTCTCTTATTCGCTCTTTGGCAATATGGCCGAGCAAAGTAGCATTTTTGGCAATGGCCTGAAAAGTTCTTTCTTCTATTCCCCATGGCTTTTCATCTAAACAAACAGCAAACCTAACCGCTCTAATCATTCGCAAAGCGTCTTCGCCAAACCTTTCGGCTGGTTCACCAACCGCCCGAATTATTTTATTTTTTAAATCTTCTTGGCCATTAAACAGGTCAATTATATTAAATCCTGATTCCTGATTCCTGATTCCTATCGCCAATGCATTGACAGTGAAATCGCGTCTTGCTAAATCCTGCTCAAGCGTGTCCACAAACTTTACTGCGTCGGGGTGGCGCTTGTCTGAATACTTTGATTCGGTTCTAAAAGGCGTTATTTCCACCTCTTTTAAGCTCTCTTTTTCTGAGCCAGTTAAAACTGAAACCGTGCCAAAAGGATTTTCATAAAATGTTTTAAATCCAGCCAAATTAAAAACCTCCTGAATTTCTTCGGGCTTGGCATTGGTGGTTAAATCCCAATCATTGGGAAGGACATCACGCAATAAATCCCGCACACAGCCACCTACAATGTATGCCTCATAATCGGCTTTTTGCAGGATTTTTAATGTTTGTTTTATTTCTTTTGGTATATCCATGTTTTGCCTTATTATGCTCTAAAAATGGATTTTTTTCAATTATTTTGCTAAAATTGGCTTTAAGGCCTCCGTGGTGAAATGGATATCACGAATCGCTTCGGACGATTTGTTGTGGGTTCGACTCCTGCCGGAGGCACAAGGCCTTGCGCTCTTTGTTTGAAAATGCGCGAACCTTTTTTGAACGGAAAACCAGCGACATTTCTTAAATTCATTTTACCAAAACTTCTAGAAAACGCCTATGACGCAACGCCTCCGCGCCTCTGCAAAGCGGCGGTTGCACCTCAACAAAATTTTCTTCTACATTTTCTGATTTTTTTTCACGCGTCCATTTTCTTTTTTCAATTAAAGAAGAAGAAAATTTTGTTTCAGCGTTCTGTCCGGATGATGAGTAGGCAGAAACGTATTCTAATATTCCGCTCGGACGGCGCAGGGTATATTCATTTACATCGCTTCTATAGTTAAATTAGATGTAGATATGCTAAAATGCAATAAAGGTTGAACAGTTGTAAAAATTAATTAATTATTAAAAAATATGAACAATTATTTATCTTTGTCTGCATACAAGAAAGTTTTTCTCTTCGGAGTATTATCATTCATTGTTGTAGTAATTATTGCCGTTCTTTTCTTTGCTAACGGAAAAGTTTCAGCTGCTGCATCAAACCAAACAGCAAAAATAACACTTAACACGCCTGTATCTCTTGATGCGTTCATTGCTATCACAGAAAATCTTCCGCTCGACGTAATAATTTTGGAAAGTAGCTTCGTGTTTAACGGAGAATCGGTCCAAGATTTTTATGTTGTTAATACTAAAAATGGCAATAAAAACATAAAAGAAGATTACATACAAAACAGAAAAGCGTTTCTTGCTGACGTGAAAGGCATTAAAGAATTATCATCCGCTGATGAAAAAAATATAGAAACCGTTTTAGTATCAAAAGCAACGCTAACAGGACAAAAGAGCGGTATTGACGGAATACGCAAGCAAATGAAAGTAAGCAATGTGGACATTGCCGGTGAGCAAGCGGCTAGTATTTCGCGGGTCAATGGCAAGGCGAGGCCAAGAGAAGCAACCCTCTTTGGCGATGGAGTCATAACCATTGCCGCGCAAACGCAGCCGATGTACCTATCGCTCCCGACTTCCGGCACTGCATATTTTTATCCATCAGCTTATGGCGGTCGGTACACCCAGCAAAATATGAGATGGCCTGCAAACTACTTTGCGCCCGAAGAGACATATGAGCATAAAGTATATCTCTATAATTATGACAGAAAGACATACTTAGATGGAACTAGTACATCGTACCCCGGTTGTTACCCGATAACGACATACGCAGCGACGACCTGGCCGGCAGCTTCATATCCATATCTTGATACAAGACTATACAAGTCTCTTTATAAATGTGAAATTGATGAGCTCTCCTACACCATAGGAGCCGCTCAAGCGAATGCGATACCTGCAAATGTAGACCACTATACCTATATTAGAACAGCAAACGGCAATGACACAACTGACAAGTTTAAGCTTCAAGGACAGGTGGGGTACCGTTATCCAAGTATCTGTTATACGACATGGTGCTCGGAAAAATACAAGATATATAGCATTATTCCGTTTGCGTCCGGTACCACTGTTCCAGGAACACAGTCGTGGAATTGGTACGGACAAGCACCTGATGCGCCGAGCAATGTGTCAGTTACCAATTCGACAGCGACAAGTCTACAAGTAAATTTCACCGATAACACCTACGATGAAACTAATATTCTGATAGAAAGAAAAATAGGCGTTGGCGGGAGCTGGACTTTACTTGGCGGATTCGGAATACTCAACAAAACAGGAAACTGGTACTGGAATAATACAGGACTTTCTTCGCAAACAACATATTGCTATCGCCTGAAAGCGGTCAATGCTGTCGGTGGTTCGCCGTACTCAAACGAAGCATGCGGAACGACGCTGTAATAATATAAGCATATGAAAAAAAAGTTTTTACTTCACATATTTTTTATTACTATTGCATTTGTTATTGTATGGATAGCCGCTGCGAATCAGAAAGTGGAAGTGTTCAATAAAGACGATCTTCGCACTCTCTCGTGCGGATGGCCGCTTGAGTTCGCGACGAATGATCAAAGCTCGAAAGACCCACCATTTCCATGGAAGATTTCCTGCCTTGGTGGCGAATGGGGCAGTCCAATAAAAATTCACTGGCCACAGCTTATTATTGACGTACTGGTGTTTTACGCGCTTATCGTCTTTCTTTGGAGCGTATGCGTTGCCCTCAATAATAAAATACGACGGTAGTTAATGTATCCTTAGAAAACACAAAAAGCCGCTAATCGGCTTTTTGTGTTGAATAAGAAGCGATGTAAATGAATATACCCTGCGCCGTCCGAGCGGAATATTAGAATACGTTTCTGCCTACTCATCATCCGGACAGAACGCTGAAACAAAATTTTCTTCTTCTTTAATTGTAAAAAGAAAATGGACGCGTGAAAAAAAATCAGAAAATGTAGAAGAAAATTTTGTTGAGGTGCAACCGCCGCTTTGCAGAGGCGCGGAGGCGTTGCGTCATAGGCGTTTTCTAGAAATTTTGGTAAAATGAATTTAAGAAATGTCGCTGGTTTTCCGTTCAAAAAGGTTCGCGCATTTTCAAACAAAGAGTACAAGGCATTGCCTTTTTGGCTTTGTTGTGGTAAAAATTGATTATCTTTTGTATAATAAGTAATCCGTTAGCGATGGCGAGGCGATAAGCCGAAGACAGAGTTTACGGAGAACTTACCCCGTGAAGTAATTTTAAATTTATTAAAATTTAAAATTAAAATTTGTACTCAAATTTTACTTCACAGGGTGTAAGAATTCGTAAATTCATTTCGCGACTAATCGTCGCTTATTCATTAACGATTTCTAACATGTCCAAAAAAATATTTATAGTTTTTTTATTTGCGTTATTTTTATTGCCAAATTTAGCACTGGCTGACAGCATTTACCAAATACAACTTTTTAAAGATGCGAATCTAAATGGGATTTATGACCCAGGCAGTAATAAAAACGAAGTTGAAACTGGTAGCCCAATAACTGTTTGCTATGATGGCTTTGTGCCTTGCGGAAAAGTTTTATGTAAAGAGCTTGACGCTAAAGGCAAGTGCAAAAATAAGGATGGTAGCTGTATAACTGGGTTGGATTATAAAGATGGCAAAGAAAAGCCAATTCAGTGCCAGCTTTGCCATTCTTTTATAATGGTGGATAGGGCAGTTGACTATGTGGTAACTAAATTAGTGCCATTATTGGCGGTGTTGATGTTGGTAATTGGGGGAGTAATGTTTTACTTTGGCGGTGTTAGGCCAGAATTATTAAGCCGAGCCAAAACATTGATAAAGGGGGTGGTTATTGGCTTGGTGCTGATTTATAGCGCCTATATGATTGTGAATATCTTTTTAATGGTTTTGGGAGCCTCGGAAATAAATTCAGTTAAGGATGTTTTCAGTAACGGCGTTTTTTCCGTAAAGTGTCCGGTTTATGTGCCTGAAGGATTTTTTAAATAATGTAGCCATCGTGCGGAATAAGAATAAATATTATATTCCGCCCGACCCGGGGAATTTTTACGCCAAAAGTATTTGGCTAAAATTCCCGCTAAAAACATAATATGTTTTTAGCCCCTATAGCTCAATTGGTAGAGCAAATCCCTCTTAAGGATAAGGTTACAGGTTCGAGTCCTGTTGGGGGCACAAAAATAGGATAATGTTTACATATGGAAATTATACATGATTTATACGCTGACGCTTTAAGTATCTCTTTTAGAGAGGGCGGTAAGGTTAAAAAAACTATTGAAATTGCTCCAGAAATGATGCTAGATCTTGATGAAAAATTAAGGCCTCTTTATTTAGAAATTTTGGGAGCAAAAGAAAAGTTAGGCAAAGCTGCAACCGAAGAAGTTTCAATGAAAAATTTGGTTTTTGGAAAAAATAAACCAGCAAAAATCCCCGCCACCGCATAATCAAAAAGTTAAAATAAAAAAGAAATAAACTATATGTTAACAGTAGAAGAAAAAGAAAAAATAATAGGCGATTTCAAGATTCATAAGGCCGACAATGGTTCAGCTGATGTTCAGGTGGCTATTTTATCAGAAGAAATAAAACGGCTTTTAGAGCATTTAAAGGTCAACCATAATGATAACCACTCAAGAAGGGGTCTTTTGAAAATGATTATCAAAAGAAAAAAACTTTTGAAATATTTAGAGCAAGAAGACAAAAAAAGATTTACTTCAGTTGTTAAAAAACTCGGCTTATAAAGAAAAAGCATAAGGGGAACACCCCAGTTAAGTAGCTCCTTGAGGTCGCACTTAACAGGGTGTAAGAATTCGTAAATTCGCTTCGCTCATTAACGATTTCTAACATGACAAATAAACCAAAAGAACAAAGAGTAGAGGTTTTAATTGATGTGCAAAACCTTTATCATTCAGCCCGCAATTTACACCAAGCTAAAGTTAACTTTCAGGAGGTTTTAAAAGGGGCAATCGCTGGGAGAAAGTTTATTAGAGCTTTTGCTTATGTGGTGAAAACAAAAACAGGCGAAGAAAAACCATTTTTTGACGCTTTAAGCAATTTTGGCATTGAAATGAGAGTTAAGGACTTGCAAGAGTTTTATGACGGCCAGAAAAAAGCGGACTGGGATGTGGGCATTGTGGTTGACGCTATTAGAACAGCTCCGGGGGTGGATGTGATTGTTTTGTGTTCTGGAGATGGCGATTTTATTCCTTTGGTTGAATATTTAAAAAATCAGGGAAAGAGAGTAGAGGTTGTGGCTTTCGGCAAAACAACTTCTTCTGGGTTAAAAGAAGTGGCTGATGAGTTTACCGACATTGGATTGGACACTAGAAAAAATTTAATAAAAATAAAGGCATGAGTTTGAAAATCAATAAAAAAGAAATAAAAAAAATTGCCCAAAAATATAATTTGGAAATGGTTTTGCTTTTTGGCTCGCAAGTGAACGGCAGAGCTAAGATGGATTCAGATGTTGACATTGCTTATTCTAGCCAAAAACTATTATCTACAAACGAAAAAATGGACTTAAACAATGACTTATGCGATTTTTTTAAAAAAGACATTGTTGACCAAGTTGATATTAAAAACGCTAACCCTCTTTTGCTTTATGAAATTTCCCAAAACAGCAAACTTCTTTTTGGCAAAAAAATTGATTACATAAAATTTAGAACCAGAGCGTTTAGAGTTTACATTGATAGCGAGTCGCTTTTTAATTTGGAGGATTCCCTAATTAGAAAAAGACAAAAATGGTTAAGCGATATGATTTATGCTAAATAAAAAATTTATTAAACAAAAAATTGGTTTGATTCAACAGGATTTGGTGTATATGGAAAAAATATCCCATTTTTCTTTTCAAGAAATTGTGAGTGATTATGCTAAAATGAATAATTTTGAGAGATTATTAGAAAAAATTGTGGCTCGGGCTATTGATATTAACGAACATTTTATTAATGAATTAGCCACTGTGGAAATGAAATCGCCTCAAAGTTATAAAGAAACATATTTAAGATTGGCGGAATTAGGCGTATATTCTCAAGAATTTGCTGTAAGTATTGCTAAAAGTGTGGGAACAAGAAATGCTCTAACACACGATTATGACGAGCTTGATTTGCAAAAAATCTATTCTTCAGCAAGAGAATGTTTGATAGATTACAATAAATACTGCGAATACATCTTACAGTTTCTAGATAAAAAATAATCGGATTATGGGGGCGGGGTTATGAATTTGAAATTAGGAACGATAGGTATAACCTATTTTCTTAACTTGAAATTCTTAATTCCTGATTCATAATTCTTACTTAAATGTTAGAGAAAAAAATGTTCGAGTTTCAGCTTGGAGACCGAAAGCTGGAAATAAAAGTGGGCGGGCTGGCTGAACAAGCCAGTGGCTGTTGTTTAATTAGATACGGGGATACCTCAATTTTATGCACGGCTCAATTGGGAAGAAATAATCCAGGAATGGGATTTTTTCCTTTAACTTGTGATTACGAAGAAAGGTTTTACGCGGCTGGTAAAATATTGGGTTCCCGATTTATAAGGCGGGAGGGCAGGCCTTCAACTGAAGCGGTGTTAACTTCGCGCTTAATTGACAGAGCTGTTAGGCCGTTATTTCCAAAAGAATTAACAAATGAAGTGCAAGTTATTGCTACTTGTTTGTCTTGGGACGCAGAAAACGACCCATCAACCTTAGGCCTTTTGGGCGCTTCTTTAGTTTTGGGAATGTCGGAAATTCCTTGGAATGGGCCAGTGGCTGTGGTGCGGATTGGCCATATAGAAAATGATTTTGTTTTAAACCCAACTTATGAGCAGCGAGAAAAAGGCGATTTGGATTTGGTTTTAGCTTCTATGGAGCAGAAGGGCGAGATTTTGATTAATATGATTGAGTCAGGAGCGGAAGAAATTTCAGAAGAGATATTCTTGGGAGCTTATGATTTTGCCAAACCATTTTTAAAAGATATTTTGGAGTTTCAAAAAAATGTTTTAAAAGAAATTGCCAAGCCAAAAGCAGTTATAGCTAGCCAAGAAATAGACCACTTAGTGGTTGAAAAAGTTAAGAATTATTTATCCGACAAAATAGAGACGGCTTTATACGAAATAGATAAGCAAAAAAGAAGCTCTGCTTTAGAGATACTCCAGGAGCAAATGCTGGTTGATTTGGGGGGAGATATAAGCGAAACAAACAAAACTCAAGCCAAGAATATTTTTGAAGAGCAGATAGAAAAGACATTTAAAGAAAATATTTTAAAAAATGACAAAAGGCCAGATGGAAGAGTGCTTGACGAGGTAAGACCAATTTCTTGCGAAATCGATATTTTACCAAGAACTCACGGCTCTTCAATATTTACCAGAGGAGAAACAAGAATTTTATCAATTTTAACTCTTGGCTCGCACGGCGATGAGCTTATGATGGATAATATGGAGGTTTCAGGCAAGAAAAGATTTTTGCACCACTATAATTTCCCGCCCTATTCGGTTGGCGAAGTGAAGCGAATGACAGGCCCTGGCAGGCGAGAGATTGGCCACGGTATGTTGGCGGAAAAAGCTTTACTACCTTTGATTCCCAGCTCCGAGGATTTTCCTTACACAATAAGATTGGTTTCAGAAGCGATCAGCTCTAATGGTTCAACCAGCATGGCTTCTGTTTGCGCTTCAACTTTGTCTTTAATGCAAGCTGGCGTGCCAATAAAACGGCCAGTGGCTGGTATTTCTGTTGGTTTGGTAATGGGAAAAAAATTAGATGAGTATAAGCTTTTAACAGATATCCAAGGGCCAGAAGATCATTATGGCGAAATGGATTTTAAAGTGGCTGGCACATCAAACGGAATTACTGCTATTCAAATGGACGTAAAAACAGATGGTATAACCAGAGAAATTTTTGTTGAGGCATTAAAAAAAGCTAAAATAGCTAGAGAATATATTTTGTCTAAAATAAAAGAAACCATACCAGAGCCAAATAAGTCGCTTTCTCCTTATGCGCCAAAAGTAAAAATCATTCAAATCAATCCTGATAAAATTGGCATGGTTATTGGCACAGGGGGAAAGGTTATCAACGAAATTATTGATACATGTGAAGTAGCCATTGATATTGATGATGATGGAAAAGTTTTTGTGACAGGCCAAACAGAAGAGGCTATGGAAAAAGCCATTGCTTGGATAAAAGAAATTACCCATGAATTTGAAATTGGAGAAACATTTACAGGCAAAGTAAAAAAGATTTTTAATTTTGGAGCAATGGTTGAAATAAGCCCAAAACAAGATGGTTTGGTGCATATTTCAGAGCTGGCTCCTTTTAGGGTTAATAGCGTTGAAGATGTAGTAAAAATTGGCGACGTTATTCCAGTTAAAATTATTAAAATTGATGAACAAGGCCGAGTTGATTTATCGGCCAAACAAGCTGGCTTCTCACCAGAAAATAAGGCATTAGGGCAATGCCAGAAAAAACCTTTCAAAAATTAGACCAAGAAAAAGTTTACCAGATCTTGTCAAAAGGGGCTATTTTTACAATGGAAGACGATTTGAAAGAGGCAATGCAAAGCCAGAAGATAAAAACTAACTTAATCCCTGAACAAATAAAACCTGAGCAAGCTAAAAAAGAGGTTAATACTAAAGCAATTTTTGCTGAAGAGTCTCGCTTTAATCCGTTTCAGAAATCATCAGAGCCGATTAGAAAGCCAAGCATACCAGCCCAGCCACAAGCAACTCCAGTTGGGCCAGAATCAGCAGAGCAATTATTGCAAAAAAGAAAGAAGGTTTTAGAAAAAATCAAAAATCAGAAAGTAGACCTTGAGAGTATTCTTCAAAAAATAGAAATTATTAAAGAGCGGAAAGATCAAATAGAAAAACAAGAACAAGAAGCAAGGGATAGCTCCCAAAAGCACATCTTTGAAGAACAAAGGTGGCAAATTGAAGAAAAATTCAAACAACAACAGGATTTGCAATGGCTAAGGGAGGAAGAAATAGAAAAATCCCAGATGGTTTTTTCAAAAATTGATAACGATTATAGAATTGTTCAGAACAGAAAAGTAGATCTTGAAAGAAAACAACTAGAAAATCAAAAATTATTACAAAACCTTGAACTTTCAAGGCAAAAAGAAGAGATTTTAAACAAGGGCAAAGAAGCTTTAAAAGATAAGCCAGTAGTTGAGGCCCAGTACAATGAATTTTTATTGCAAAAAAATAAAATAGAGCAAGACCTTCTGGTAATTACTCAAGAGGAACAAAAAATTGAAGAACAATCAAAAAATATTGAAAAACAAATTAAAGCTGCAATGGATGCTGGAGAAAGAAGAAAGTTAGAGCAAGAAAGGCGGGAAATAGAAAAGAAAAGGCAAATCCAAGAAAAGAAAAGATGGGAAACTGAGAAACTTCAAGAAGCTATTAAAAATAATACTGGCCTTAAAGAAAAGCTTCTTAAATTAAAACAAGAGGAGCAAGCCGTGAACCAGAAAGTGGCTGAAATAGAAGCTCAATTACTCCGCCCTCTAAATCAGGAAGCGCAGAAAGCAACTAAAACAGAAGCTGAATCAGTAAAAGAAAATGTAGTTGCCCCGCCTGTTCAAAGTTCCATAATTGACGAAGCCACGCCTTTGCCAGAGGCTTTGGCGGGCCAGCCCACATTGGCTACGCCTGCCCGCATTGCTTCGCAAAACATTGCAGGCGGGCCAGAAGCGTTGCTGGCGGGCGAAGCAGAAAAAGAAGTTGTCCAGCAAATTCGCCTCAATGCCAAAGAAAGGGAGCAAGAACTAATTCAAAAACAATTTGTCCAAAAACAGGTTGTTAAAGAAGAGCGGGCAATGGACGAAGAGCAGTCGCTACGACTAGAAGAGGAAGCTCGCTCAAAAGCTATTGAAAAATTAAGGCAAATAGCCGAGCAAGAGCAAAAAAAACTTTTCACAGGAAGGTCAGGAAAGTTAAAAGGTCCGCTTTTAAAAGAGGAAATATTGAAGAAACTTACAAAAGTTTCTCCTGAGGAAGAGGCGCAAAGGAAAGATTTTTTATCAAGAATAAGCCAAAAATCCTTTGACAAACTTAGGACAGGCCTGCCTCGTCAAAAAGTAAAAAGCTTTGAGGAGGGCGTTGTTTTCCATCCAATGATTAGAAAAGTATCCTTGTTTGGAAAGATTACCATAAGAGTTTTGATAGTTGTTTTAATTATTGGCGTTATTGGAGGGTTGTATTTTGCCATCACAAAATTAACAAAAAAGCAAACCACAAGCCCTTTGCCTATTAGTAATAATGCAACAACAACTCCCGATGCAAGCTCTACAATTGAGTGGCCAAATGTGTTTCTTAGCACTACAACCCCCTCAACGACAAGCTCAGAGCAGACCCAACCAACCACTACTCCTGCTGTTGTTATACCGCCTACTTCTTTAATTCCGATTTCCAAGAACAATATTTTTTCTTACCAGAATTATTTTCAATCTATTGCTTCGTCTATAAAAACAATACTAGAAAATAAAAATCAATATAATTCATTTGAGCAAATTTCCATTTTTGATGAAAATCAGCAAGTATTTTTAAGCGCTACGCAACTTTTTGCTATGATGGGGGTAGCTTTGCCCCAGGAAATAAATCAAGAAAACGGAACCTCAACAACATTAATTTATTCTTCGAAATATGGCAATCGCTTGGGATTTATTTTAGCAACAAGTAGCGCAAGCTCTTTGTTGTTTGCTTTTCAGAATTGGGAAAATCAGGCAGAAACAAGCACTGCTCCTATCTTTGATTTAATGGGTAAAACATTACCTGCTTTGAAAAAAACATTTGTTAACTTGAAATACAAAACAGCGCCTATAAGATGCCAAACATTCACCAAAACTGATTTAGGAATTTGCTATAGCGCTTATAAAAACTATTTTATTTGGGCAAGTTCTTTAGAGCAAGCGCAGAGAATAGTGGACAAATTGCCATAATATAATATAATAATAATCTATGATAAATAAAAAATTTTTAGACGAGCAAAAAGAGATACTGCTGGAAGAAAAAAGAAAAATTGAGACACGCTTAGGTTCTTTTGCTAAAGAATCAGAAGAGCACAAAGGAGAGTGGGCTTCTAATATGCCCGACTTTGACAAAGGAACAAGCCTAGAGGAAGAAGCAGATGAAGTTGAAGAATTTGGAATGCGATTGGCTTTGGAGCAATCAATGGAAGAACAGCTAAAAGCTGTTGATTTGGCTTTGGATAAAATTAAAAAAGGCACTTATGGCATTTGCGAAAAATGCGGAAAAGAAATTCCCCAAGGCCGATTAAAGGCCTACCCACAAGCCAGCTTTTGCCAGGGCTGCCAGATATAAGAATATAAACATATGAATTTATTTAAAGATGTTCCTTCGGGGAAAAATATTCCCCAAGAAATAAATGTAGTAGTGGAAATCGCCAAAGGCACGCAAAATAAAATTGAGTATGATGAAGAAAAGGGCTATATGGCTTTAGATAGAACCCTTTATTCGCCATTAATTTACCCCTTTGAGTATGGGTTTATCCCTCAAACAAGGTCAGAGGACGGAGACTCTTTAGACGTTATTTTATTGGCCACTAACCCAACTTTTGCTGGATGTGTGGTAAAAGCCAGGCCAGTGGCTGTGATGTTAATGGAAGATGAAGGCGGAATTGATAATAAAATTATTGCCGCTCCCGTAGAAAAGTTAGACCCAAGATTTAAAGAAGTTCAAAATGTTGATGATTTTTCCGAGCACTTAAGGAAAGAAATCCAAGAATTTTTTGAAATAATGAAAAGATTGGAGCCCAACAAATGGGTAAAAGTTCAGGGCTGGGAAGGCAAAGAAAAAGCCATGGAAATCATCACCCAAGCCATAGAAAAATACAAATCAGAATAAAATGAAAAAAGTATTTTTTATTATTTTAGTGGTAGCTATTTTCTTTATCTTAGTAGGTGGATTTTATTCCTATAAATGGTTTTCTTTTTCTGCCATAGAAAGAGGATGTTTTAAAGAAATAAACTATTCTCGCCATGCGCCTGGAGGTTGTGAATATTGTAAAGCTAAACCAGCTTTTTATTGGTATGAATGGCCAAGTGTTTCGGGACAAGAAGACAGTAGAGAGTATGTTAGTTGTTTAATCAAGAATGGGTTAATAAAATAACATGAAGGCAGAGATTAAAAAACAAAAAGAATTGACAAATATCAATTAAGGTAATAAAATAGTAATTGTATGAAATTAGGAATTATTACTAAACCAAACGAAAAAGGGCAAATTGTTATTCCCAAGGAAATGAGGAAGCTTTTAGGTATTAATGTCAACGATTTGTTACATTTATTTGTGAGGGGTGGCGGGCTTTTTATTCAGCCAATAAGCGATGTTGTGCCAAAAACTGGTAATGCGGACAATTACCTAAAGGTCTTAGAAAGGACAAGAGGTGCCTGGGGTAATGCAAAGACAATTGGAGAAAAGCAAAAAAGGTCTGTTGAGTTGGCGGCTTCGCAAGCCAGAAAAAAAGCATGGTAATTTTAGACACCAACATTATTATTGATCACTTACGTTTTTCGACAAATGGCGAAACCGCTCTAATCAACATTGCCAAAAAAATTGCTAAAGAAAATGTAGCCATCTCAGTTATAACCGTACAAGAACTTTATGAAGGCAAAAGCACTAAAGATAAACAAAAAGAGGATTATTTATTATCCACCATCACGCCTTTGAAAATCTTGCCTTATGATTATGAAATAGCACAATTGGCTGGAGAAATAGCTCGTGATTTTGAACAATCAATTGAATTCGCGGATGCGGCCATTGCTGCCACTGCTATTATTAACGGCGCTTTTTTATATACTTTGAATAAAAAACATTTTCAAGGAATTGTTGGTTTGGAATTTTGGCAAAATAGTGGAGAATAATAAAATTATGTTGCTTAAACAATATGAAAGCAGAAATTAAGAAACAAAAAGAGACAAAGGCGGAGATTGATTTTGAGTTGGACTGGGATGAGTTTGAGGTATATTATCAAAAAGCTATTAATAAAATAAGCCAAAAAATTTCTTTAGATGGTTTTAGGCAAGGCAAAGCGCCAAAAGATATTGTGGAGCAAAAAGTAGGCGATTTTAAAATTTTAGAAGAGGCAGCTGAAATTGCTTTGCAGGAAAATTATTTAAAAATTATAAAAGAAAATGATTTAGAAGTTATTGGCCCCCCGCAAGTTGAAGTAATAAAATTGGCTAAAGGCAATGAATTTCAGGCAAAAATAAAAATAAATATTTTGCCAGAAGTTAATTTGCCTGATTATCAAAAAATTGTTTCTAAAATTGAAAAGAAAAAATCCAAGGTTGAGGACCAAGAAATTGAAGAAACAATCAAATGGATACAAAAATCTAGAGCCAATATGCAGGAAACCGAGAATAAAGCCGAGAAAGGCAATTGGGTAGAAATTGAATATCAAAGCCCGCAAATAGAAAATAATAAACTACTCGAGGATAGCTTTATATTAGGCGAAGCAAAGCTAATTCCTGGTTTTGAGGAAGCAATCGAAGGAATGAAAAAAAATGAGGAAAAAGATTTTTCCGCCCAATTTCCCAAGGAGTATTTTAATAAAGAACTCTCTGGTAAAAAAGCTGATTTTAAACTAAAAATAAAGGCAGTTAAAATAATGGATTTGCCAGAACTTAATGACGAGCTCGCTAAAACACTTGGCAATTTTGAAAGTTTTGAAAAGTTAAAAGAGAATATAAGAGAAGGATTGGCGCTTGAAAAAGAAAGCCAACAAAAGGAAGTTTGGAAAGACGATATTTTAAAAGCAATTTCTGATGAAGTAAAAGTGGAAATGCCAGAGATTTTGGTAATGTCAGAAAAAGAAAGGATTTTGCACAATTTTGAGCATGAAGCCGAACATCATAAAGTAGAATTTAAGAAAGAGAAAACAGAAAAAGAGGCATTAGAAATGGCTAATCAAAGAGTAAAAAATTATTTAATTCTTAAAGAAATTGGCAAAAAAGAAGGTATAGAGGTTTCAGAAGAAGATATAGAAGAAGAAATTAACAGGATATTAGCAAGTTATCCACAGACCAAAGCGCAAGAAATTGATAAAGAGAGTGTAAAAAGTGTATTATATAATAATAAGGCGTTTGAAAAACTTTATGCCATTAATTCCAACAATCATTGAAAAATCAGCGAGAGGAGAGCGGGGCATGGATATTTTTTCTCGGCTTTTGGAGGAGCGGATTATATTTTTGGCTGGGGCAATTGACGACCATGTGGCAAATTTGATTATTGCTGAAATTTTATTTTTGGCTTCAAAAGACCGAGATAAAGATATAAAACTATACATTAATTCTCCGGGGGGTTCGGTTACAGCTGGCTTGGCAATTTACGACACAATGCAATATATTTCGTGTAATGTTTCCACTATTTGCGTTGGCATGGCGGCCAGTATGGCGGCTGTTCTGTTGGCCGCTGGGGAAAGAGGCAAAAGATTTACTTTGCCAAATTCTGAAATTTTATTGCATCAGCCAATGGGAGGCATAACTGGCCAGGCCTCTGAAATTGAAATTGGCGCAAAGCAGATTTTAAAAATAAAAGCCAATCTTAATTTAATCTTGGCAAAGCATACAGGCAAGCCATTAAAAAACATAGAAAATGATACTGATAGGGACTTTTATCTATCAGCTGAAGAAGCAAAAAAATACGGAGTAGTAGATGAAGTTATCACTGGGAAATAAGTAATCCGTTATTGAAAGCGAGCCGATGAGGCGAAGCTTGAAATTTACGGAGGACTTACCCTGTGAAGTAAATTTAAAATTAAGATTTGAGGAGCATCAGAAAGGGCGTGTATTTTCAACCAAAAATAGAAGACCGCTTCAGTTAATTTATTCTGAAGCATGCCTTGACCGCAAAGACGCAATGCGTAGAGAAAAATATTTAAAAACATCTTATGGCAATAGATTTTTAAAAAGTCGCCTCAAATCTTACTCCACAGGGTGTAAGAACTCGTAAATTCACTCGTGGCTAATCGCCCTCATTCATTAACGATTTCTAACATATGTCTTTTTTTAAAAAATTCAAGCCACTTATTTTATTGATAAGCGTTTTTGTTGTGTGTTATTCAGTTGTTTTTTATGTATCAGCTGTTTGGACAGATGCGCCAGGCACTCCTACATATTGCCCATCTGGCACAACGGGTTGCGATGCGCCAATAAACGCTGGTCCAACCCCCCAGTATAAAACAGGGTCTTTGGGGGTTGGCACAGCTGCTAATCCAGTAGCAGGAAATCGTTTGGAAGTTTCTGGTGGGCAAATTAAAGCAAATAGCGATTTAACGGTTGCAGGCACGTCTTATTTTGCTAATGTTAATGTTTATGGCAATATGGGCATAGGAACTGTGTCGTCTCCGGGAGCGAAATTGGATGTTGCTGGAAATATTAAAGCTAGGTTCTTTGAAGCAGGGGAGGGCGCCTCTTCTACAATCGCTACGGTTCCTGGGTGGTATAGAATAGCGTCTAATTCCGGCAACAGAGCTAATGCAGAGTTTACTTTGAGAGATTATATATCTGGTGGAGGCCATTCAACTTTAACATTTAGAGTTGGAGTTTCTTATAATTTTGAAAGCGGTTTTAGCTTTACGCTTTTAAATCATAATTATTATAACATTCTAACCTTTACTAAAGTAAGAATTCTAAGAAATACTGTTTACGACTCCCAATATTTAGAAGTTTATGTTGCAAGGGCTGGTAATGTAGATTTTTCTATTTATGACAACTTACAATCTACTGGCTGGACTCCGGTTGCATGGACAGATGGAGAAATACCAGTGGGCTACACGGCGCGAGAATTTAATGTGAACAATCTTTTCGTAGTAGGGGATTATACTGACAGGTTTACAGTTAATAGGGGTGGTAATGTGGGCATCGGCACAGCGACACCGGGTGCCAAACTAGAAGTGGCTGGCCAAGTGAAAATAACCGGAGGAACTCCGGGAGATGGCAAGGTCTTAACCTCGGACATAAATGGCTTGGCTACTTGGCAAACTTTAGGTAGCGGAGGCGGTGTGGTTAGTGGAACTGGCACGCAAAACTATGTATCTAAATTTAATAATGCTGGAGGAACTGCTATTGGCAACTCGTTGATATTTGATAATGGCACAAATGTGGGCATCGGCACAGCCAGCCCGTTAGCTAAACTTGAAGTGGCTACTCCAGCAACCGCAGTAAGCACAATGAATATCAGCCGTTATGCTGGGGGCGGTTATGCAAGCATTAAATCAACAGACCCAAATGGCTATTTAATAATGGATTCAAATGGCCAAGCAGTTGGATTAAACTGGTACACAACTGACAATGTTATTTTAGCCAATGGCGGAGGCAATGTGGGCATTGGCACAGCGATACCAAGCGAGTTATTAGATGTAAGAGGAATATTACCTAAAATACAGCTATATGATACTACTGGCGGAGCAGGATATTCTAACGGATGGATTGGTCAAAACAAAGTTGCGCAAACATTAAACTTTGGTGTTTTTGATATGCTCAATCCAATTATGTCTTTGAAATACGGCGGCAATGTGGGCATTGGCACAACAGCTCCAGGAGCCAAATTAGAAGTGGCAGGCCAAGTGAAAATAACCGGAGGAACTCCGGGAACTGGCAAGGTCTTAACCTCGGATGTAAGCGGCTTGGCCACTTGGCAAACACCAGCCGTAGCAGGTGTTTCCTCGGTTTTTGGCCGAACAGGCGCTGTGGTAGCGGCCTCTGGTGATTATACGACAACATTAGTGACAGAAGGCACAAGCCTTTATTTTACAAATGCTCGGGCAGTGTCTGCGGTTCAGTCACTATTAGACCTCAAAGCGCCTCTTGCCAGCCCAACTTTTACTGGGAATGTAACTATGCCAGGAACGGGGGTATGGAATAGCTCTGGCAATGTGGGTATTGGCACAATAAATCCTGGAACAAATAAATTAGAGGTCTCGGGCGGGCAACTTAAGGCAGACAACGACCTAACAGTCAGTGGCACTTCTTATTTTGCCAATGTTAATGCTTATGGAACAATTAACCTACTATCCGACACATGGCTTACTGGCGCCGGACGCACGATCGTGCGTGATAGCTATTTCGGTTATTCCTCAGGATATCGAGCCACTCAATTAGGAGCTGATTTGAGTGTTCGCGATATTGCCATTGGAGTTGACCCGACATCAGTGGCTGGAGGGGCATTTACTGGCACTGGTGAGATTGCCCTACCTAATTTAGTTGAGTTTATGCAGAAAAATTCTGGAGGCACGAATTGGTTGCAAGATGTTTTAGCATTAAACAACGGCAATGTCGGCATTGGCACGACAAATCCAGGAGCTAAGTTAGAAGTGGCTGGCCAAGTGAAAATAACCGGAGGAACTCCGGGAGATGGCAAGGTCTTAACCTCGGACATAAATGGCTTGGCTACTTGGCAAACTTTGGGCGCTGGAGGCGGTGTGGTTAGTGGAACTGGCACGCAAAACTATGTGTCTAAATTTAATAATGCTGGAGGAACCACTATTGGCAACTCGTTGATATTTGACAATGGCACTAATGTGGGCATTGGCACAACAACGCCAACCTCTAAATTAGAAATAACTGGTGGACAAATTAAAGCCAATGGCGATTTAACGGTTATTGGTACTTCTTATCTTGCCAATGTTCGAAGCGGCGGGTATTTTTATAGCACGGTATCAGCAACTGATAAATTTGGGAATGTTAATGGATCCGGCTGGGGAGTTGATGCCCTTAATAATGGCAATTGGGACTTATTAGTTTACAACGGGGGTAGTTTGTACTTCAATGAGGCGTATTTCGGATATGGCGGGTCCGCCACCATAAGAACTTATGACACTAATGAAAATTTGGCTATTATGCCAAATGGTACCGGCAATGTAGGTATTGGCACAACAAATCCAGTCGCCAAATTAGAGGTGGCTGGCACTGCGAAAATGACTGGTTTTCAGTTGGGCACTTCAGCTACTGCTGGACAGGTCTTGACAACTGACGCCTCTGGCGTGGGGACTTG
>JAUSHZ010000024.1 GCA_030648255.1 bacterium | reverse complement strand
AACGAATTTGCAGAATTTATGCAGAAAGAAAAAGAAGAATTATTTAATAGTTTTAAAAACAAAAAGCTTCAATTCCCAACCATTTTTTCCAGTAAAACAATGGCTGAAATTTCAGGGTCCTTTATTGATTAGAAAATACTGGTGGTGAAAAATATTAAATTATGCTACAAAGAAATTAGACACTATTTTAATAATAAGGAGGAAAATTATGGCAACTATAAGAATTGGCCTATCGCCAATAGCATCCCGCTTATACGAAGAAGCTTTTAAAAAAAATATTCCTCCCGAACAAGAGAAAGAAAAACCCCGCCTCCAAAAGTTTTCTATATTAAGCTCTGCGGTTACGGTTGATAACATTTATCACCGTAGCCAAATATATGGTCTTGAAAACAAAAAGTTTTCATAGCATAAAACCACTCTGAAAGGCCTCTGCTTTCAGGGTGGTTAAACTTTTTAAATATTAAAAGCTAAACTCTTGAAACTCTTATTAGGCCAGAGCAAGGCACTATTTCAATGCCTCGCCTTTCTAGTTCGTCTAAAAATAAATTAATGCCCAAAGAGTCGCTGGAAATATGCCCAGCGATAACTACATTTATATTAGCCGCCTCGGCTTCTTTTCTATGCTCCTCTGACTGATGCATACCAACCACAGTGCCAATTCCAGCCATTGCCATTTTTTCATATAATTTTGGTGAGCCTTCAGTGCCTCCAGTTATTTCTGTTACTGCCACGCGGCCCAAATAATTATCTTTATTGCCAGCAAAAACTTTTGGCCCAACGCCAATTTCTCCAGCTTTTTGATACTCTGGTATTTCTTTTAATAACTTCATTAAATCCTCTACTTTTTCCAAATCCTCGGCTTTATCAATTTTATTTTTCAAAAATCGAGCCGCCAAGTTATCACAAGGTGTGTGCAAACAAATAAAATTAACATTTAAAAGCTTGGCAAAATCTACTGCCCTGTTGTGATTAGCCCCATTAACGCTTCTATCAACCTCTGAAATCCGCAACCTCATTAAGCCATCCGCCACATTAATTGGCACGCCATATTGGCTCAACACTTCGGCCTGCAAATGCATTACTTCAGCCAAATTAGAAAAACCTTTCCCTTCTGGGTGGTGAGCTATAACCAAATCAATGTCTCCAAGTTGTTTAGCCAGCATAATTTCTGGACCTTCCATATCAACGCCCACTATTATTTTTTTAATTTCTTTGTCCTCTGCTATATTTAAAATTCGAGAATCCAAAAATGGGTTGGTTAATTTGTCTTGGTCAAATTCTGCTTTTTCGTCTTCTGGCAATTTATCAAAAAATTTTTTTTGTTTTTCCAGATTGGCCATTACTTTTTCTTTGCCCCGCAAATCAGCCAAAATGCCCATTTGAATTGCTAAATTGAATATATCTTGTGTTGTCATATATTTTTAATTTAATAACGCCAATTTACCAAATTTAACCAAAAAAGGCAACAAAAAGTTAAGTCGCCGTTCTAAATAGCTAAAAACGACGACTTAAGTTTAACTGCCGAAAAGCTTACCATCGGTAAGAGACTTTGCGTTTTTTACGGTTGGGATTAGGGGGAAGTGGAGGCACTTTCCGAACCAGATCCTTCTCATTTCCCTTCCACTCTATCGCCTCCCAGGCTACCTTAGGAGATACCTGTAAAACTCTTATTCCTTGCACGGTTCCAAAGATACCGTAGTAGTTCCAACCGCCTCCAGATAAAGAACCGTCGTCTACTACACCGCCCGATATGTTGAAAAAAGCAATGCAGCTCCCTTCTTTTACGCCTATATGGGTAATGGGCTTTACCTTTCTCCAATGATCTACGTTGTACTCTCCGTCTTTCACTAAAGAGAAGTTAGATGAAACCTTCTTTATTAACGGCATTGTATTTCCCTCCTTTGAGTTGTCAAAAAACTGTTTAGATAATTCATTCTCCTTTGCCAGATACTACTTCGCTATCTCTCTTACTAAGATGGCTTGGACTTTCTTAATTAAAACCTCCTTCCACCCGCCCGAACCAAGAAATTCATTGCCTGGGCATACGGTTTTTTTGTTGACCTCTCGGTGGCCAACTATACTTTTCTCCAGCTCTGCATTCATGGCTGGAAACTTTTTTACATAATTAGCTAGCAGCTGAGCACAGGTGTTTAATGCCGCTTCGCTAGGTCGACCTTGCGAATAGTCGCCCGTAAAGCAAATGGCAACTGCTTCGCAGTTGGTAGGCCAATCGCCTGCCTGCCAGCCGATTTCATCGTCTCGAAGCAGTCTCTCGGGTTTACCATCCGGCCTAATCAACCACTGGTAGGCATAAAAAACTTGGATCCACTCATTATCAACTAGCCTCCAATGGCCGGATTCTGGTTCATCTCCCTTCACATAAGGATCTGGGTCCGATGATCTATATCTCGGCCCGTATAAGCTTGCCTTCTGTAAATCTGAAAGTGTCTGCCAGGTTATGCCCGGATCCGTTGCGCTGTGATGAATAACAGCTTTTTTTATTTTTCGACCCTCAGAAGAATCCCAATCTCGAGAGCCATCTCTACGTTCCCATTTATCTGGTTTTTCTCCGGCCTGAACCTGTATTTGAGCCTTCTCTTGAGATATTGGTTGAGTGTAAACATTTATCGAACACCCAACAATTGAGAGCAAAAGACACAAAATAGATGAAATTAAAACAAGCCTTTTCACTTTTCCATCCTCCAAGAAAGGGTTAGAACTTAATGGTGCTAGTCTCTTTTTAGTTTATTTTCCCAATATTTGCAAGCTAACCTTAATGCGTTCTTGAGTATTTTTTATATCTTTTGGCAATTCTAAAATAACTTTTTTGGCTTTTTCGCGGCTAAAGCCCAGCTTTGTTAAGGCTAGGTATGCCTCGTCATTTTCCAACAATTCTTTTTCTTTTTTAGATAAATTAGATAGTCCTTTTATTTTTCCAGTTAACTCTAAAATTATTTTTTGCGCTCTTTTTTCGCCAATTCCAGAAATGCCGTCTAGAAAATTTAAATTGCCTTTGTCCATCAAGGCCTTAATTTTTTCTAAAGACCCAATTGAAGAAATCTCCAAAGACGCTTTTGGCCCTGCCCCTTGAATGTTGCGAATAACTTTAAAAAGCTCAAGCTCTTCAAAGGTTAAAAATCCATAAACCCGCATTGCTCTTTCATTGGCTTCTAAATAACAAAAGCACTTAAAATCACTCCCTTGCTCGGGCAATTTTCCCATTGACGCCTCGGACAAAAAAACCTCATAGCCAACGCCATTAACGTCTAAAATCACAAAATTATCCGCTTTTTTAATAATTTTCCCTGATAAATAAGCTATCATAAATTTAAATTTGACATTTATTCTTCTCTTGCTATAATATGACCAGTGAGTTGTTTGGCGAAGGCCTGCCCTTTAGGCAGAGATTGTTCCTGAAAAGGATAGCCAAACCAAACTCGCTTCTCTCTTTAAAAAGAGGGATTTTTTTGTTATATCGATTAGAGAAAATCTATTTACTAAAATCAGATTCATCGGCAACGGTTTGTTCAACTTTTTCTTCCCATTGTTCAATGCCAAGATCCTTTATTTCAGATAATAAATCGAGTTCTAAATCTTCCTGAGAGCCATTTTCTCCGTTTGAATTGTAATAAGATTGAATACACATATTTCTACCTATTTTTTCGAAGTTGGCATTATGCCCAAGTCTTTGCAAATTTTTCTGCCCAAACCATTGTCGATTTCGTTATGTCTGGGAACGGTAGATGTTCTTTTTAAAATAGGATTATAAAAAACGCTATGATTTCCGCCTTCTCTTATTAACGAGGTCTCGGCGTTTCATTTAGGTTTTATGCAAAAGATAAAGTTTCTCTAATGACCTTTTGGCCCATAAGCGTTTTTTGGCTTAGCATTTTATTAGTTTCCAAAATTAAAAGCAACGCTTCTTTTAAATTTTCTTTTGTTTCTTGCAAAGTTTTCCCTTGAGTATTAACGCCTGGTATTTCCTCTATCCAGCCCAAATACCACTTTCCACTTTTTTTATAAACTGCTGTTAATTTTGCCATAGCTTTATTTTATCTTTGATTTTATTATAGTTAATAACTAATTTTAGTCAACGAAAAATAAGAAACAACCCAATTTTACCGACCTACGCTTCGCCGAAGGCTTCGGCAAGGCAAGTCGTCCAAATTGCATATTAAGATTTTATTTTAGTATTTTCCAGCAATAGAAAACCCTACAATATTGATTTTTAGAAATTTTTTGGATATACTAAAAACAATGATAAGGCAAAAAGAAATACAAAATGTAGTTAAAAGGATAGCGGAAAATTATAAACCCGAAAAGATTTATTTATTCGGTTCTTTTGCTTGGGGCAAACCAAATAAAGATTCCGATGTTGACTTATTTATTATTAAAAATACAGAAGCAAGGCATCTTGATAGAGATAAGACAGTGCGACGGATTATTAATAGAGAATTGCCTGCTGACCTTTTAATTTATACGCCCCAAGAAACACAAAGACGGCTGGGCATAGGAGATTTTTTTATTAGAAATATTTTACAAAAAGGCAAGGTTTTATATGAATCAAATTAACTCTCAAAATAAATATCCCGAATTAGCCAAAGAATGGCTTTTAAGAGCTCAAGACGACGAGCTTTCAAGTAAAGATATTTTAGAGGATAGGGGAGGATCTCCGAACACTGTTTGTTTTTTATCGCAACAGATTGCAGAAAAAACCTTAAAGGCTTTTCTTTGCTATTATGGTGTTGAATTTCCAAAGGTTCATCAACTGGACGAACTGCTAAAATTGTGCGAAAAAATTGATGTTGAATTTAATTCTCTAGTTGACGATGCAGAAGACTTAACTCCTTTTTACATTTCCACAAGGTATCCAGGCGATTATCCAACTTATTCTTTTCAAGACGCAGAAAATGCTTTTCAAAAAACGATAAAAATTAAGGATTTTGTTTTAAAAAAATTGCCTTTTTAAAATTTTGAAACAAAGCGTAAATTCCGCCTTGATTTTATTATGGCGGTTTTGTTTTTATCTTTTTATTTATTTTTCAGCAATAGAAAACCCCACAATTTAGTAATTGGGGGTTTATTTTGTGCAAACGCTTCCCTTTTTCGAATCCACAAAAAAATTTTACAAACTTCAACTTACCTAATCAGCAAAATTAAAAAATAATATCCAAAACACATAAACAATCGGAAAGATTTTTGCGAGCAATATAGCCATCTCTTTCTTGCCCATAGCTCTTAATTTCCCCTCTTTTTCTGCTTCTCTCTCTGCTTTATGGGGGATAGATCCCACTACACAACAGAATGTCGTAAGCGATATAGCTAACTTCCAATGATGTGTCAAAAAACGAAGTACTTCAAATAAAAAATCCATTTTAATCCCTCCTAAAATGTAACTGTATAATTTTTAAAGAATACACTTTTGTAATTTGTAATTTTACATCAGAAATAATTTTTGTCCTGAATTTTAGCTAAAACTATTGACAAATGACAGAAAGTAGCTACAATACAAGAGAAATCGCTACTTTGCAGTTGTCCAAAATATCAACAGTTAATTACTATGCAAGTTATAACATCACTAAAAAAATACGGGCTCACAGAAAACGAAGCCAAAATATATGTGGCCTTGCTTAAGCTTATTGAAGCCCCAGCTTTCCAAATAGCTTTAAAATCAGAGGTGGCAAGGGGTACGGTTTACCACACATTAGAAAATTTAAAACATAAGGGTTTCGTTTGCGAATTTAAAAAGGGAAATGTTAGATATTTTACGCCAGAATCGCCTCATACCCTGCTTAATGCGCTAAAACAAAAAAATGAAATTATTGGAGCGATTTTACCCCAACTTACGGCTATGCAAGACGATAAAGGATTGAAGCCAGACATAGCATTATTTTTTGGCAAAGAAGGCATTAAAAAGGTTTATAACGATATTTTAAAAACTCTCAAAAAAAATAAAGAAAAGAGATTATTAGCTATTTCTCAGCCACAAATATTTTCTCTTTTGCCTAAATTTTTTCCAAAATGGATAGTTCAAAGAGAAAAAATCGGAGCTTTCGCCTGTTTAATCTTGCCCAATACAGAGAAGGGACACCTTTTGGCTACGCAATATAAAAAAGAGGGTTGGGGCGAGATTAGATTTTTGCCGTCCAATTACAATTGGAATGGCGCTATTAATATTTATGGCGAAAAAATCGCTCTTTTCTCTTTTGAAAAAGAGTTATTAAGCGCAATTATTATAGAAAATAAAGTTATTGCCGAAATGCTAAGAAATTTCTTTAAATTCTTTTGGGAAAATGCAAAAATTTAAGATTGTTTCAAAATTTAAGCCAGCTGGGGATCAACCGCAGGCGATTGAAAAGTTGGTTAAGAATATAAAGGCTGGGATTTCTGACCAGGTACTTTTAGGGGTGACGGGTTCGGGCAAGACCGCGACATTAGCCTGGACAATAGAAAAAGTGCAGAGACCCGCGCTCGTGATCTCGCCAAACAAAACTTTGGCCGCGCAATTATTTCAAGAGTTTAAAGATTTTTTTCCAAATAATGCGGTGCATTATTTTGTTTCTTATTACGATTATTATCAGCCCGAGGCTTATCTGCCAGCAACCGATACTTATATTGAAAAAGACGCCAAAATTAACCAAGAAATTGACAGAATGAGGCATTCTGCCGCTCAAGACCTAATAAGCCGAAAAGATGTTATTGTAGTGGCTTCTGTTTCTTGCATTTATAATGTTGGCTCGCCAAAAGAGTATAAAAATATCTCTTTTGAAATATCACAAGGCCAAAAAATAAAACGCCAAGATTTTTTAATGCAACTAACTAACTTGCAATATCAAAGAAATGATATTCCCGCCAGCAACGCTTCTGGCGTAGCTAATGCGGGCTGGGATTTTAAACCGGGAACTTTTAGAGTGAGGGGGGAAATAATAGAAATTTATTTAGTTACAGGAGATAAAGTTATTAAAGTAGAGTTTTCTGGGGGTAATATAGAATCTATAAAAGAACAGGGGGAATCAAAGGAACCGAGTCGCTTCGAGGGGCGAAGCCACTCGGTTCCTTCCGAACTCCGTAAGTCAGTTAGAATTTTCCCGGCTAAGTTTTGGGTTTCAGGAGAATCCAAGCAAAAAATAGCTATCGCCAATATCCAAAAAGATTTAGAGATCCAGTTGGCTGAATTAAAAAAACAAAATAAAGTTTTAGAGGCGCACAGGCTAGAGCAGCGAACAAATTATGATTTGGAAATGATACAAGAAACCGGCTATTGTCATGGCATTGAAAATTATTCGAGATATTTTGAGTTTAGAGAGGCTGGGTCTGCTCCATCTTCTTTGCTTGAATATTTCCCAGATGATTTCTTGGTTTTAATAGACGAATCCCACATAACTATCCCTCAATTAAACGCCATGTACAACACCGATAAAGCCCGAAAAAATGTTTTGATTGATTATGGTTTTCGCCTGCCTTCGTGTTTAGACAATCGGCCTTTAAAATTTGCAGAGTTTGAAGAAAAAGCTAAACAAAAAATTTATGTTTCAGCCACCCCCGGAAAATACGAAGAATTAAGAATTAGGAATCAGGAATCAGGATTATTAGTAGAGCAGTTAGTGAGGCCAACAGGATTATTGGAGCCGAGTATAGAAATCAGGCCCAGCCAAGGCCAAGTCAAAGATTTAATAGGAGAAATTAAAAAAGCGATTAAAAAAAATCAGCGAGTTTTAGCCATAACTTTAACTAAAAGAATGGCCGAGGAATTGGCTGATTACTTAAAAAACCAAAATATTAAGGCTCAATATTTGCACTCGGAAATTAAAACCTTAGAACGGCCAGAAATTTTAAATAAATTAAGAAGGGGCGACTATGATGTTATTATTGGCATAAATCTTTTAAGGGAAGGTCTTGACTTGCCCGAAGTTGGCTTGGTGGCAATTTTAGACGCTGATAAAGAGGGTTTTTTAAGAAACGAAACCACGCTTATCCAAACAATGGGCCGAGCTTCAAGAAATATTTCAGGAAGGGTTATTTTATACGCTGATAAAACAACCGGCTCAATGAAATCCGCCATTAAAGAAGTTGACAGGCGGAGAAAAATCCAAGAAAAATACAATAAAGAAAAAAATATAACTCCAAGCGCTATTATAAAATCAATCAAAGAGAGCCGGCTGAAAGAAAAAGAAAATCAAGTGGAAATTGAATTTGCTGGCATTACTGATATAAAAATTCTAACCCAAGAAATGAAGTTAGCAGCTGATAATTTGGACTTTACCCGGGCTATTTTGTTGAGAGACTTGATAAAAAGCTTGCCCCGTTAGAGGCTCTGCCTCTAACGGGGCAGTATTTTCTAATCAATAAAGGACCCTGAAATTTCAGCCATTGTTTTACTGGAAAAAATGGTTGGGAATTGAAGCTTTTTGTTTTTAAAACTATTAAATAATTCTTCTTTTTCTTTCTGCATAAATTCTGCAAATTCGTT
>JAUSHZ010000021.1 GCA_030648255.1 bacterium | reverse complement strand
TACGAGATGAGCGACAATGATTTTGCGGAAAGAATGCAAAAAACAAAACAAGAATTATTTAAAAATTTTAAACATATTCCCCAAGAAATGATGGAATTCACTTCCTTCATTTCACACGCATTTGTTGATTAGAAAATACTTAGGTTGTATTCAAGGGCTGTTGAAGCTCGGTTTTTAGGGCTCCCAAAACCGAGCTTCAACAGCCCGAACCCTTTTAAAAACCGTGTCAAAAGTTAGCCGATCGGCACGGATGACTACACTTTTCTTAACGCAGAGATTTAAAATTGGTTATAAAAAGCAAAAAGCGACAAACTATTGATACAACAATTTGTCGCTTTTCATAAAATGGAGTAGAAATTTTTGAAACCTCGCAGGGGTAGTTAACTACTTGCGAGAAATTAACCGTTTAAATAGGGTTTTGCATGATTGACTCGATTCTATCAAGTGCCGTGATAGAATCTTCACAGTCTCCCCACTTCTTTAAAAATTAAACGATCTTTCAAAAATCCAGCAGAAGAGAGTCGAACTCCTCTTTTGAACACCAACTCAATGAGCACTTTTGGTAGCTTCCAAACCCTTGCGTATGCAAGTCCCTTGCTGTTCTACTCCAAAACTTTCTAACTTCAAACTACTCTTTCTAAAAACTAATGTCAATCCCAGCGGGGCAGTGGTCGGAGCCAAATATATGGGGAAGGATAAAGGCGGAACTTAAATCCTTTTTTAAATTTTTGGAAACAAAAACATAGTCAATTCTCCAGCCAACATTATTGGCCCTGGCATTGGCAAATGGCCGCCACCAAGTATAGTGTCCGCCCTCCTGATTAAATACTCTAAATGTATCCACGAAACCTGCTTCCAAAAGATTGGTTATTTTTTGCCGTTCCTCTTTGGTAAAGCCCACATTTTTTTCATTGGCTTTTGGCCGGGCAATATCAATTTCTTGATGGGCCACGTTAAAATCCCCCACTAAAACAATTTTCTCTCCCCTATCAAGTTCTTTTTTTAAGTAGGCAGTTAAATGGTCGTATGCTTTTAGCTTTAAGTCAAAAGCCTCCTGTGATTTGCCTCCGTTCACAAAATAAAAGTTATATAAAGTAAATTGTTCAAACTGCAACCTTAACACCCTCCCCTCTTTATCAAATTCAGGCAAACCAATTTTATTATCCACATCAAGAGATTTTTCTTTACAATAAACAGCCACCCCAGAATATCCTGCTTTGTCCGCGCTATTATAATAGGACAAATAGTTTGACATATAGGACATTTCGGGAATTTGCTCTGCCCCAGCTTTTATTTCTTGCAAACACAAAATGTCCGAGCTTTCCTGTTCTATAATTTTTTTCAAAGCCCCTTTTTTATCAATTGCCCTTATTCCATTTATATTCCAACTAACAATTCTCATAAATTATAAATAATAGCCAGTTACTGATTTCTTATTTTTAGCTATTTCAACTGGGGTTCCTTGCGCGATTATTTCTCCACCCCTCTCTCCACCTTCGGGGCCAAGGTCAATAATCCAATCTGATTGCTGGATTACATCAAGATTATGCTCTATTACAATAACCGAATTACCACCATCTATAATTCTATTTAGTAAATCTAATAATGTTTTAATATCAGAAAAATGCAATCCCGAAGTTGGTTCGTCTAAAATGAAAATCTTTCCTCTTTTATTTAGCTTACTTGCTAACTTCAATCTTTGCGCTTCCCCACCAGAAAAAGTATCGTGTGTTTGCCCCAATGTTAAATAACCCAAACCAACATCAATGAGCATCTTTATTTTATTTTTAATTTCGTCTTGCTCAAAAAAGTTAAACGCTTCAATCACAGTTAAGTCGAGAATGTCATTAATATTCTTTTCCTTATAGATATAAGATAAAACTTCTTTTTTATATTTTTTACCTTGACAGGTCTCGCATTCAGCTTTAACATCACCCATAAAATGCATGTCGATTTTGTTAAAACCAATCCCTTTACATTCTGGGCATGCACCCTTTGAATTTGAGCTAAACAAACTGCTTGCCACTTTGTTTTCTTTAGCGAAAATGTTTCTTATTTCATCAAAAATACCAGTATAAGTAGCAATATTGCCCCTCACGGATCCAGTTAGAGATGACTGGTCTACTAAAACAATGTCCTCGTTTGGAAATTGCCTAACAAATTCATCTATTATCAAAGAGCTCTTACCAGAACCCGATACTCCGGTTACCGACAAAAACACTCCAAGGGGAATTTTTACATTAATATTTTTTAAATTATGTGTTTTTGCGTTCTGAATTGTTAGATATTTTTCCGACCCCCTAACATTCACCTTTAGCTTACGAGCTTGATTTAAATACTTTCCCGTAATTGATGTTAGGGATTTTTTTAACTGGTTAAAAGTTCCTTCAAACACAATATTGCCTCCATTTATTCCAGCGCCAGGACCAATCTCGATAATATGGTCGGCCTCTTGCATAACTAAATCATCGTGTTCAACCACAACTACGGTATTGCCTGCTTGTTTAAGTTGACGCAATATATTTATTAAATTATTACGATCCTTAGGATGAAGCCCTGCTGTTGGCTCATCAAGAATATACACCATTTCAATTAAGTCCGAGCTAATCTCTCGAGCTAATTTTAATCTTTGCGATTCGCCCCCCGATAGCGTATCAAGACTTCTGTTTAACGAAAGATATCCCAAGTCAATATCTATTAAATTTTTAGTAGTTTCAATAATTCTATCTAATAATTCTCGCGCGCCATCATTGTTTATCTTCTTAATTTCGCTAATAAACTCACTTAACTGCATATTAGAATACTGCCCAATATTTTTTTGATTTATTGTTGAATTAAGAGCTTTTTGATTTAACCTACCACCATTACAAGAACTACACGACCCTCCAATCCAATACTTCTTTTCACTTTTTTCTTTATTCTCTGACATACCCCTTAAATCTGTTGCCCTTTTGGTAAGGCGATTAATAATTCCTTCGTGGCTAAACGATTGAATAAATCCCTGTTCTTTATTGCTTAATATAACTTTTGGAGAATAGAGCAAAAAATTTAACTCTTGATCAGAGTAATCTTTAATCGGTTTATCTAAATCCAATTTTCCAGAAATTTTTATTATATTAAAATATCTTGAGCCGGGCTTAAAAATATTAATTTTAGAAGCTCCTTCATTTAAAGATTTATCAAAATATAAAACCGACTTAGGGTCTATTGTATATTCCGCTCCCAATCCCTTGCATTTGAGACAAGCTCCTTTTGGATTATTAAAAGAAAAATTACCAGCACTTAAATCCTTATCTGTGCCGAATCTCGAAAATAATAATCTCAAATATGTATAAATCTCTGTGCTAGTCCCAACAGTAGAGCGAGGGCTACCCCTAAGCTTCTTTTGGTCAATTGAAATTGTTGGGGAAAGATTCTTAATTGAATCTATGTCGGGCTTTCCAGTTCTTTTTAATAGCCTCGCAGCAAATGTGCTAATTGATTCTAAAAACTGTCTTTGACCTTCAGCTGCAATAATATCATAAGCAATAGTTGACTTTCCTGAACCAGAAACACCGACCAATACATTGATCTTATTTCTTGGTATCTCAATATCAATACTTTTAAGATTATGAGTTTTTGCTCCCTTAATTATTATGCTTGTCATCGTGTTATCCATTTAAAATTTCTTGTATTAAATCTCCGTATTTTTTATCGGTTGTTTCGCCTTCTGGGGCAATTCTTTTTAATAAGCTCAAACATCCTTGCTTGGCCTGCTCTGTTTCGTCTTGGCCTACAACTGCTTTTTCAATTTCAATAAAACTGCCCAACTGTTCAACATCATCCAAGCAAATCTCAAAACCATTCAAGACGTAAACTTCTCTTTGCTTTTTAACAGTAAAAGCTTCTTTGAACCCCAGCTTTTCAAAAAATCTTAAGCCTTCTTCCATGTTGTCTAAGTTTGCTTTTATCTCAATGCCAGCTCCTTTATTTCTTGATATTTCTTTAAATTCAAGCCAAGTGTTTTGGTCAACTTGTCTAATTCTAGCTGACAAGCCTCCTTCAATAATCATTTTATTTTCATCTAAAAACATTTCGTGGCCAAAAACTCTATCCTCTTGGTAAATTGATTTTTCTAAAACAGATCCGATTTGTTTTAGTTTATTTTGAACATCTATTTTATTATTAATTTTTGCTCTTATTTCAACTTCAATCATATTTTTAAATTTTTAAAACTCAATTTTCCAGTTGTGGCGAGGGGTAAATTTTTTACCAGTTAAACGGGCTTGTTTTATTTTACCCACAATAAATGAATGGCAAGTTTTATTTCGACTACCAACTGTATAGGCATTTAAGATATGCCCTGGGCTTAATAAGTCCTCGCCCCAAACCAAATGCTCCCCTTCAGGCGCCACGTCGGTGGCTAAAGAATACGGCTCAATTTCCCGCCAGCCAGCTTTTCTATGTTCGGTTTTGGGATAATAGATTTCAACCGTCTCCTCTTTTTGAGCAGCTTTGGCAATAACAAATAAAATTTTCCTAAAATCCATTATTTCCATATTTTTATCTTGTTTATGTTCTCAACTGTTATCCAGGCGGCCATGGCGCCAAAACCTTTTTTATTAATTTGAAATGGCTTAATTTTTTTGGCATTTTCAAAAAATATAACAACGCAATAATTTTTATTGCTTGTATATTCTTTTATGGCTGGCGTTATTTCCTTACCACCTAAGTCCGCATTGGCATATTTTTTTACAATTTCTTCGGATCTTTTGGGCGTTAAATTTTCAAACTGCAAAACTTTAGTAATTTTAGCTTTAATAAAAACTGGCTCGCCAGAATCTTTAAAATAAATCGTGTCCCCTGCTTTGGCTGTGCCAAATGGCGGCCTCTTAAATTTATACCACCGCTCCTCAAGAGTTTTCTCGCCTGTTAAAATCTTTTCAGTTAGCCCCCAGCTCTTTTTCATTATCGCGATGTGATGCATATTAATTTATCTTACCACTTCCTGCTTTGCGGACAAAGAGCCACGCCAATAGCAAGGACAAAGCTATGAATCCGATAAAATACCCAAGCCCCAATTGCTTGGCTGTAC
Organism: bacterium; assembly: GCA_030648255.1. Lineage (GTDB taxonomy): Bacteria > Patescibacteriota > Minisyncoccia > Minisyncoccales > CG1-02-41-26 > STD1-80. The sequence goes on along the minus strand of JAUSHZ010000021.1, from coordinate 6,024 downwards.
CTCCAAAATAATAAAATAAAAACATGCCAGGCAAAGTACCTAAAAAGCTGGCCAAAAAAAACTTTGAAAACTTAATCTTAGTTAAGCCAGCCGCATAATTAATAACATCAAAAAATAAATTAGTTGAAAGACGTAAAACCAATAAGCTAAAAAACTGCTCTTTACCTGAAAGTTTTTCAATCCATTTATTAAAAGAGGCTAAGGGCGTAACCTTTTTAATTAGCCATTCCCGATATTTTCTGGCAATAAAAAACGCCAAGCAAGCGCCCAGCATGATAGCTATTTCTCCCAAAATAAAACCTATCCATTTGCCAAATACCGCAATACCAATTAAATCAAAAATAAATCCTGGCAAAGGCGGAAAAATTACTGAAATCATCCTTAAAAAGATAAAAATAATCGCTGATAAAATCTCTAACATTTTTCTATTATATAACAAAAAACACCCTTACGGGCGTTAAGTTAATTCCTGACACTATATTAAATAAACAAATGCTAGAGCTAGGGCAATTTGAAGTAACGGCAACAAAAAAACTAACCTAAAAAATAACTTGTCTTTTTTATCTAACTTTTGAAACCTCGCTATAAAAGTAATAACATAGGCGAGAAAAGCCAGAACAGTAAAAACAATAAATGGCCAAAAAACTAAAACAAAAAATATGTCGTCATTTTGAATACCCCAAATGGTAAACCATAGACAAAAAGAAACTAACAAAAAAGTAATTACGCTAAAAAATTTAAAAGAAATAATCATATATTATTGGAGCCGAGAAGAGGAGTCGAACCCCCAACCTTCGCTTTACAAAAGCGTTGCTCTGCCATTGAGCTATCTCGGCAGAGTAATTTACTCTGCTTTTTTCTTTCTGATTTTTATTTTTTTGGCTGATGGGAAATTATGGGTTTCTACTTTTTGCCAATAATCCCCTTCTTGATGGATTTTTTCTACTTTTTCTATTTCTTCTTGGCTTTGAGCAACAATTCTATTGGCGAAAATTGTTTTAAATTTACCGCCAGTTTTTACCATCACAGCTCCAACCACCCCCACTCCCCTATTATGTAAAACCGCCTGCCTAATCAAGGCGATATTTAAACTTTTTGAATTTTGCAAGGTTTCTTCTGGCAAGCTTGCCAAAACAGAAACCTTTTTAAAAACCAAAAACCCTAAGCCAATAAAACTCCCAATAAAAACTACTAAGACGATTATGTTAGACATCGTTAGTGAGCGAAGCGAACTTACGAGGTTAAAGCCAACCTTTTGGCTTTAACGGGTAATTTAGCAAAATACTTTTTGCGTAAAATTACCCCGTGTACAATCACTTACACCCCGTTAAATGCGACCTCAAGGAGCTGTTTAACTGGGGTTTCCTTATTTTGCTGTGTAATCTCTTACACCCCAGAGAAGTAATTTTAAATTTTTAGCAAAAAATTTAAAATTAAAATTTGATTACAAATTTTACTTCACGGGGTAAATTCGCCCTAAGCTCGGAGCTTCGCCTGCTGGCTCGCCCTCGCTAACGGCTCATTTAAATTTCAAACCGAGAAAATTTGCCAACAGTTATGTTTTCACCGATCTTAGCTCTTGCTTCGGTGATTAAGTCCTGAATTGTTTTTGAGGTATCTTTTACCCATGGCTGACTTAGTAAAGAAACATCTTCTTTATACTTTTTTATTTTACCCTCCACAATTTGGTTAATGATATTCTCTGGCTTACCAGAACCCTCAAATTGCTTTTTATAAATTTTGATTTCATTATCTAAAAACTCCCCAGAAATATCTTCTGATTTAACAAACAAAGGCCTAGTGGCTGCAGCTTGCAGGGCAATCTCGTGGGCTAATTTTTTAAATTCGTCTGATTTAGCCACAAAATCGGATTCACAAAGCAACTCAAGCATAACGCCGATTTTTCCACCCATATGGATATAGGCCTCCACAATGCCCTTTGACATTGTTCGCTCGCTTCTGCCTTTTATCATTTCTTTGCCTTTTTCCCGTAAAATTTCTTTGGCTCTTTTTAGGTCCCACTTGGCTTCATCAAGCGCTTTTTTGCATTCCATCATTGAAATGCCAGTTTCCTCTCTTAATTGTTTTAATAAGTCCGAGTTTTCCATAAAAATACATAATGCCAATCTACAAATACGCACACTAATGCTACTAATCTATTCGTTGCATTAGTTCCCTATTCGTAAATTAGAATTAACTATTGCCTTTACTTTGTCCAGAATATATTTTACCGAGTTTATAGCATCATCATTAGCTGGAATTGGATAATCAACCAATAATGGATCTGCATTTGTGTCCACAATAGCGATTATTTTAATGCCTTTAGCTTTTGCTTCTTTTAAGCATAGCTTGTCTTTTATTAAATCGCAAATAAAAACAGCGTCTGGCAGTTTTTCCATTTTTACTAACCCTTCAAACTTACTTCGCAAATCATTGAGTTCTTTTTCTTTATCAACCTGCTCTTTTTTTGTGTACTTTTCCCAAAGGCCTTCATTTTTCTGTTTTAATAAGTCCTTGTAATAGTTAACTCTTTTAGCAATAACAGGAAAATTAGTAAAAGTTCCCCCAAGCCACCTATTATTCACATAAGGAGCATTGCATTCATCCGCTATTTCTTTTACTAAATTAGCTAAAGGAATTTTTGTTCCGCAAATCAGCAAATTGCCATTAGCTTTCATTAAACTCTCAATATAATCCAAAGCAATTTTTAAGTGTTGGGCTGTTTGTTCTAAATCAACAACATGGACAGTGTTTCTAACTCCAACAATAAAATCCTTCATTCTTGGGTGGAGCTTTGATGTTCTATGGCCCATGTGCATTCCCGTTGCCATCATTTCATCAGTATCAAATCCATGGGAAGGCGCTACGGGCTCCGCTACTTCTTCTAATTCTTCAATTATTTCGTCTTTATGTTTCATGCTTTTTTCTCTTTAATTGCTTTTTTAACTTTTGGTTTAGGCTCTACTTTTTTTGCCAATCGTTTTTTAAATTTCTCAACCCTCCCAGCTGTGTCGATTACCTTTTCTTTGCCAGTATAAAAAGGGTGGCATTTGAAACAAACTTCAGTTTCTATCATTTCTTTTGTTGAGCCAATTTCAAAGTTCTCTCCGCAAGCGCAGTTTACTTTTGTGTGCTCAAAATATTTGGGGTGGATTTTTTCTTTCATATATCAGCATTATATTATATGCCTCTTGAAAAATCAAGTAAAATAACATAAATTAAATATAATTAATGCGAATGCTACTAATTACAGCACTAATGCTACTAATTTATTCGTTGCATTAGTTCCTCATTCGTAGATTAGAATTATGGACTCAATTATTTTAGAAATAAGGGCTGGAGCAGGTGGTGAAGAGGCGGCTATGTTTGCTGATGACCTTTATAATATGTATGCGAAATACGCCAATAGCCAAGGCTGGAAACAAATGATTTTAGATTCAAGCCCCACGGAAATTGGAGGCATCAAGCAAATAATATTTGAAATAAAAGGCGAAGGGGTTTTGGCTAAACTAAAAAACGAAGGTGGCGTGCATAGAGTTCAGCGAGTGCCAAAAACCGAAAAATCAAACCGCATTCACACTTCCACAGCTTCTGTGGCTGTGTTGGAAAAGCCCGCTGAATCAGATGTTACCATTAATCCTTCGGATTTAAAATTTGACTTTTTTAAGGCCTCGGGAGCCGGCGGGCAAAATGTTAACAAGCGCCAAACCGCCATTAGAATAACCCATATACCAAGCGGATTAATAGTGGCTTCCCAAGTTGAAAGAGGCCTTGAAGAAAATAGAAGGGCAGCTATGCTGATTTTACAAGCCCGGCTTTTTGAACAACAAAGATTTAAAGCCGACAGTGCGCTTACTCAGGAGAGGCGTTCACAAATTGGCACAGGAGACCGTTCAGAAAAAATACGAACCTATAATTTTCCACAAGACAGAATAACCGACCATAGAGTGGAAAAATCCTGGCATAACATTGAAAAAATAATGAACGGCCATTTAGAAAAAATCGCTGACTATTTGCAGGAAAATCTTAAAAATGATAAAATATAAATAATAAATCAATAATAATATGACTATTGCAACTATCGCCCAAAAACTTAATATGCCAATTAAAGTTTTGGAAAAAGAAAGCATTAAAAGCTTTCTTAATCGCGAACTGCACTTAGCAGAGATTGAACTCTTTAATCTTTCCGTGAAATACGGAGCAAAAAGTATCAAGGACTTTCAGCAAAAAATCAAAAAGGGTGAAGTCCATGAAACACGGGAATCAGTAGAGGATTTTTTCAATTTTGACCACCAAGAAGCAAAAAAAGATAAGTTGAAAAAAATCTTGCAAAATATATGAGTAATTTTTTATTACCGTTATGATAATTACCCAGATCCGAACTGGAAGAAAGTTAAAACCTTTCCCTTTCATTTCCATTTTCAAAAAGAAAATCGAGTCATCACCTCGCCGTTTTCTAAAACCCCACCAAAGGCATTTGTTGATTTTATGGAATTTGTCCGCAAAGAAATTAGGAAATAAGGTCGAACAAAAAAAAATAAGGTCGAACAAAAAAACTAAAAAATAAAATAAAAATTTAATGCAAAAAACTTTAATTGTAATTTTACTTGTGTCAGTTATAGCTTTGTCTGGCGTTATCGTGTATCAAAAACTAACTCCAACAGAAACAACCCCGATAGTTGTTAACCAGCCTGTTGTTAACCAACCAGCAAACAATCAACCAAGTGCTAACACAAATTGTTTAAAAGAAGGAGAACAAAGAGCTGACGATGCAGGGCCAAGTGTTCCAAACAAATGTTGTGCTGGATTAGTAAAAGTAGAACCCGTAGAAGAATTCTCCCCCGGTGCTATCTGTAAAACAACAGACCAAATACCAAGCTATGATCCATTTCGTTGCACTGCTTGTGGCAACGGAGTTTGTGGCACAGGCGAAAACCAATGCAACTGCCCCGCAGATTGCAAATAATTTTACTTTTACAAACAAAAAATCTCTTGTGAAAAAGAGATTTTTTGTTGGTTAAAATTTTACTTCAAGATACCAGCGATAGCCGATAAAGTGAAGTATTTTTCTAAACAAAAAATCCTGTTTAAGGGATTGAGTTATTGGGTTTAAGTTAAGTTTTAAAAGATAGAGTTTGATAATATTTTGAGAATATTTTTATATTATCTCAAACTCTAAATTTTTATAAATAGCTGACTAACAGCTATTTATTTCTTATGTAACCCCACTGGGTTACGATTTTGTCAGTCGACTCATGTGCTGGTGGCCCGTCTGGCCAGATTTCTATAAACACTTTTGGCGTAACGAGTAAGGGTGTTGCTGGTGGTGCACCTACGCCTGGCGTAAAGCCTGGGGGTAGAGGTGGAGGTGGGGGTGGTGTGCTATCCACCACTCTGTTGGTCCAATCATTTATGGTTTTCCCATTTTTGCCACTACCAAATTCGTAATGGATTTTAAAAAATCCACTTTTTTTGGGCCTGACAAGAAAAATAAGAATACTCCTTTTGGTGGGGAGCTCAACCGAGAAGCCGGTGCATTCCCTGCCTATCCCGTCATAAAAGATAGACCAAGGACCGGTAGCTACCGTCCCCTCTTTAAACATATCTTCAATCCTAACGCCCCTTAAATCCCATTCTTTTGGGTCTACAACGATAGAGGCGTAGGTATCAGTAATGTTGGTCCATACTGAAACCTTGTACCAGCTACCGACGATCATTATTTCCACGCTAGCCGGAAAACCGTCCGGGCCGTTGCCCGCAAAACTGTTAGAGGTTGTTAAAACTAAAACAAAAAATAAAAAAAGAACACAAAGAGTAAAGATTCCTTTTCTCATCACGAAACCCTCCTTATAGGGTTAATAAGACACAGAATAATTAAAAAGAATTAGTTGAAACTAACTCTTTTCCCTGAATTCCAGTTTGAAACCGAACACTTGGCGATATAGAATATCGCCATATGAACAAGCAAAAAATAGAAAATAAAGAAAACAAAATAGGTAGCCACATCAAAGAAGCGGAGAGGTT
>JAUSHZ010000029.1 GCA_030648255.1 bacterium | reverse complement strand
ACTTAACAAAATATCTATTTCTAACCTCTCCGCTTCTTTGATGTGGCTACCTTTTTTGTTTTCTTTATTTTCTATTTTTTGCTTGTTCATATGGCGATATTCTATATCGCCAAGTGTTCGGTTTCAAACTGGAATTCAGGTAGGGTGATTTTGCTAAATCATATGCCAATTGATTGGACAAAAATTTATAAAAAATATAAGGGCTTATGGGTTGCAATGCAAAAAGACGAGCAAACAGTTGTTGCTTCGGGCAAAACAGCCAAAGAAGCCTGGGAGAAAGCCAAAATCGAAGGATGTAAAAAGCCAATTTTGGCTTATATGCCAGAAGAGTTGGCAACATATGTTGGCTCTGGTTTATGAAATTTCAATATAAAAAATATGGCCCTGGCGTTTTACGCCCAGTGATACCAGTTGAGATTATTTATAAAGGAAAATCAATATCCTATGAAGCATTAATTGATTCTGGAGCTGATAGCAATATTTTTCCAGCACAAATCGCTGATATTTTGGGTATAGATGTTAAATCTGGCGAGAAAAGAGAAGCTTGGGGTATCACTGGTGTTGGCGAAGATTATTTCGTTCATTCTGTAGAATTGATAGTGGGCGGGTGGAGCTATGACATTAAGGTTGGCTTTCTGCCGAATATTGCTCGCTTGGGCTATGGCATTTTAGGTCAAAAAGGATTTTTTGATATTTTTGTGGTTAAGTTCGATTTATTAAAAGGTGAGATTGAGTTAAAAACAAGATAGCAAGGTAATGCCCAGCATGATTTTGCTAAATCACATGAAAACAATTTTAATTGCGATTTTAGCGGTTCTGTCAGTGGCTTTGGCCGGGGTTTTGGGTTATCAAAAGATAACAAAGTCAGAAGTAACACCAGTAGGGGTTAATTCTGCAATAAACCAACCCACAACAAGCCAAACGACTACAAATGATTGGTCGAAAGAGGTTGACGATCTTTTAGCCGGTAATAATAAGGGTGAAAGTACTGCTAAGAGTACCAATAGTAATCAAAATATATCTGTTGGTAAAGTGGATATTAGCACCTGGAAAAGCTATAAGAACGAGATCGAGACGTATAATAATTATCGGAGTTGGCAGTATACAATAAAGTACCCTAATAATTTTTTTAATTCCTCCGAAACCAAAAATATAATGGCTAAAAGTTTAATAGGAATTTGGTTTACAGATGTTCTCTTTGACGACGCAATTTTAGGCAAGCTTCCTTATTTTGAGTTGAGTATCGCAGAATTGGGTGGTGGTCGGGATTATAGTGGCCCAGATGGGAAAAAGTTTTTACAGGATTTAGTGATCGCGATGTTCCAGAAGAGATATCCAAAATTTGAATATACTATTTATAATAGATTAATAGGGGGCGTTAATTCTGTTTGCAGTGATTTTAAAAACATTAGAACTTCTCAGAGCTTAACATTTTTTGCGAAATCTTATGAAGAGACGCAAGATGAAAAAAATTGGATAGAGCGAAATGGAGTTATTTGCTATTTTACACCCTCTCTTAATAATCCAGAAAAAAAGTACCATTTCTCAATAGAGTTTTATTACTCCCCAGATAAAGAAACGGAAAGTAAAGGCATTTTTAATGGAATTTTAGATTCTTTTATTATTATTAAATAAATTATGAAAACAATTTTAATTGCGATTTTAGCGGTTCTGTCAGTGGTTTTGGCCGGGGTTTTGGGGTGGCAAAAACTAACCCAGCCAGAAACAACTCCAGTAATTATCAACCAGCCAGTAGTCAATAAACCGGTTCTTAAGCAACCCGTTGCCACAACATCCGACGAAACCGCAGGGTGGAAAGTTTATAAGGACAACAATTTTAGTTTTTCCATTGGCTATCCTCAAAATTGGATACAATGGTTTGTTTTAACTTCTGGGGCGGGTGGAGATCCAATGAAATATTATGAACATAGCGATTATTCTGCGTTTGGTGATGCAAGCGAGTTATCTAAAGATCAAGGCCATCGGGACATGAAAATTGGTATTCAAATTAAACAGAACACTAATTCGGAAACATTAGATCAGTTAACGCAGAATGGTTTTAATAGAAAAGAGGTATTATTGTCTGGTGAGCGGGCGATAAAAGTGACTGAACCTGGCATAATACAAACATATATTATTTCTACACTTCATAATAATTTTATGTATCAGATAGAGTGTTTTTATTGTACCGTAGATGTTAAAGAGAGTGAAATTTTTGACCAAATACTTTCTACATTTAAGTTTATAAAATAATTTTTTAGCAAGGGTATTGACATATATCGTATATGGTATATACTGGGAATAACAACTATAAAGTAAAATTTTATCGTGATAGTAAGAAGGGCAATAGTCCTGCCCTTGAGTATCTTGAAAAGTTAAATCTACATGGAGAAAAATCAAATTCAACAATTTAAAGCTGTTGATTTTCAAGATTATTTGAAAGAGCAGTTAAAAAACCCAAGCATTAAAAAGGACTATGACAGATTTGGCAAGCAGTTGGAAATTGCTTATCAGATTTTACAGTTGAGAAAGAAAAGGGGCTTGTCGCAGAAAGATTTGGCTCAAAAAATAGGCACTCAACAAAGCGATATCGCTAGGATGGAAACAGGCCAGCAAAATTTTACCACCAACACTTTACAAAAAATCGCCGAAGTGTTTGGTTGCAATCTAAAAATAGAGTTCTTTAGGCCAATCATGGCCACAAGCTCCACCGCCAAAAGCCGTGGTTTTTGTTGTTTTGTTTATTTTCTTGTTATTTTGTGGTATATTTGACAATAAGAGAAATTTAAAGATAATAAATAAAAGCATGAAAAAAATAAATTTTAAGATTCCAGTAACAATTTTTAAAGAAAAAAATATGTTTGTGGCCTATACCCCAGCTTTGGACTTGTCAACTTCGGGCAAAACATTTAGCCAAGTTAGAGAAAGATTTACGGAAGCTATAAGTATATTTTTTGAAGAAATTGAAAGAATGGGCACAACAGACGAGGTGTTGGGCGGATTAGGCTGGCAGAAAATAAAACACGAGTGGAGGCCTTTAGTCCCGTTGGCTCACGAGATGCAAGAATTTCAACTTTCTGCATAAATATGCCTCGCATCACTCCAATATCTTGGAAAAAATTTGAAAAGTTTTTGTTTTTTGTTGGCTGTAAATTTGTTAGAGAAAAAGGCGACCACAGAATTTATACAAGAGATGGTTTATTAAGGCCAGTGGTTGTCCCACAAGAAATGGCACTTCCAATTTTTATTATTCGCAACAATCTAAGAGTTTTAGGTATTTCGCCAGACGAATACTTGGCTATTTTAGAAAAAATTTAAAAAACTATGAAAACAATTTTAATTGCAATTTTAGCGGTTCTGTCAGTAGCTTTGGCCTCGGTTTTGGGTTATCAAAAACTAACCCAGCCAGAAACAATGCCAGTAGTAAATCAGCCAGTTGTTGGACAACCTGTTGTTAGCCAGCCAATTGCCACAAGATCCGATGAAACCATAGGGTGGCAGACATATAAAAACGAGCAATATGGGTTTGAGATAAAATATCCAGAGTACTTGGCAATTGAGACATCAAGCTATTCAGAGTTGGGAGAATTCGTAGCCTTTAAGGGGAGAGAGGCCCTTGGCGCTTCGGTCAATATAAGATCAAGAGATAAAAAGCGAGATTTTTTTGGAGTTGATAAAAGCATTTCTTCAGTTGATGAAGTAGCGCAACTTGTCCAAACACGTATGAATGAGCAAAAATGCGTCATTCCCCAAAACCCATGCATTCTTGGTGTTGAAAGGGTCAGTTTGGATCAAATGGGAGCAGTTAAAGTAGTTTTTTCTTATGGGGCAAAATCTGATAACAACTATATTGGTATTTTGATACCTACAGAAAAATATGATTTTTATATTGACTTATACGGAGGCCAAAATATGGAAATGCAAAACACTGATTTTGATTTAATGCTTTCCACATTTAAGTTTATAAAATAATTTTAATTTTTGCTTTGTCATTTTTGACTTTTCATTTTGAATTTTTAATTTGACTGAGCGAAGCGAGGGAACATGCCATTTATACAAGGGGGAGAATTTACATATAAGGCCCAGGAGGCAATGATGAAAGCCCAAAGCTTTGCCAGAGAAAGAAACCAACAGCAGGTTGACGCTTTGCATCTTTTGCTTGCTTTGATAACGCAAGAAGAAAGCGTGGTTGTTGGTTTATTGCGAAGCTTGCAGCTTGATATTGACGATTTAAAGCATAAAGTTGAGGCCGCTTTAAACCAATTAAAGCCAGTAGCCCCTGGGGGGCCAACTGTGATGGGCCAGTTTTATTTAACCCAGGACTTAGCTTTGGTTTTGGAAAAATCAAAAGACGAAGCAATGGCCATGGGAGATGAGTTTATATCTATTGAACATATGTTTTTGGCTATTCTTTCCAATAAAACAAGAGCCAGCGAGGTTTTACAAACCGCCCATTTTACTTCTCAGTTAATATCTACTCCGTTAGAAAGAGAGGAGGTTTTGAAAAAATTAGCAGAAATCAGGGGAGGGGAAAGAATAAGCGACCCAAACCCAGAAAGCAAATTTGAAGTTATTAAAAAATATTCCCGCAATTTAACCGCCTTAGCCATTGAGGGCAAGCTTGACCCAGTTATTGGGAGAGAATCAGAAATAAGGCGGGTAATGCAGGTGTTATCAAGGCGCACAAAAAATAATCCTGTTTTGGTTGGAGAGGCCGGGGTTGGAAAAACCGCTGTTGTTGAGGGCTTAGCCAAAAAAATAGTTTCTTTAGATGTGCCCGAAAGCTTAAAAGGAAAAGAAATTATTGCTTTGGATTTGGGGGCTTTGGTGGCTGGCACAAAATATCGGGGCGAATTTGAAGCGCGACTTAAAGCGTTTGTGAGCGAAATTGAGCGCGCCCAAGATCACTATATTTTGTTTATTGACGAGCTACATACTTTGATTGGGGCAGGGGCAGCGGAGGGCTCAATAGACGCTTCCAATTTATTAAAACCAGCTTTGGCCCGGGGAGAACTGCGAGCCATTGGCGCCACCACTTCAAAAGAATATCAAAAATATATTGAAAAAGACCCGGCATTGGAAAGAAGGTTTCAGCCAATTTTGGTGGTTGAGCCATCAATCGAAGACACCATTGCTATTTTACGGGGTATTAAAGAAAAATACGAATTACACCATGGCGTTAAAATTAAGGACTCCTCACTGAAGGCTGCCGCAGAATTAAGCTCGCGATATATATCAGACAGGTTTTTGCCAGATAAAGCTGTGGATTTAATGGACGAAGCAGCTGCGGCTTTGCGGCTTGAAATAGAATCCGAGCCAGCCGAACTTGAGGACTTAAGAAATGAAATTACAAAATTAGAAATTGAAAAACGGGTTTTAAATAAAGAGCAGGGAAACATAACCCGCCTAAAAGCGGTTGAGCGAACTTTGGCTGATTTGAATGAAAAAGTAAGTGCCATAAAAATGAAATGGGCATCAGAAAAAGCCATTATCAATGAGATAAAAAGTTTTAAAAAAGAAATGGACCAAGTTTCTTTTCAAATAGAGGTTGCTCACAGAGAAACGGACTTACAAAAAGTGGCCGAGCTAAAATATGGCAAAATTCCTGAATTAAAAAAGCAAATGGCAGAATCCGAAAAGAAGTTGCAAAACATCCAACAGAACAACTCTATTATAAAAGAAGAAGTCACCGAGGAAGACATTGCTATGGTTGTTTCTCGCTGGACAGGTATCCCAGTGAACCGTTTAATAGAGGCAGAAGTTCGCAAATTAGAAAAAATGGAGCAAGAGCTAAAGAACAGAGTAATTGGCCAAGACGAGGCAATTACTGCTGTTTCAAACGCTATTAGGCGGGGGCGCTCGGGCATTGGAGATGAAAACAGGCCAATGGGAGTGTTTATGTTTTTGGGGCCAACAGGCGTGGGTAAAACAGAAACAGCAAGGGCGTTGGCTGACTTTTTGTTTAGCACGGAAAAATCGCTAATAACTGTTGATATGAGCGAATATATGGAAAAGTACAGCGTTTCAAAGATTTTGGGCTCACCTCCCGGGTATGTGGGTTATGAAGAGGGTGGGCAATTAACAGAAAAAGTAAGGCGAAGGCCTTATAGCGTGATTTTGCTTGATGAAATTGAAAAAGCCCATCCAGAGGTGTTTAATATCTTGTTGCAAATTTTTGAAGAAGGCCGATTAACCGATGCCAAGGGCCGAGCAGTTTCTTTCAAAAACTGCATAATTATAATGACATCCAATGTGGGCAGTGATTTTATCGCTCAAATGAAGCCAATGGGCTTTGAATTGCAAAGAGACCAAACAATAGTGGTTAAAAAAGAAAACATCCAGAAGAAAATTCAGGAATCTTTGCGAGAAGCATTTAAACCCGAATTTTTGAATAGAATAGACGAAGTTATTACCTTTAATTATTTGGGCACAAAAGAAATAAGGGAGATTGTGGATTTGGAGCTTGGCAAAGTTGAAAAACGGCTAATGAAAGCCAAAAATGTTAAATTAAAGTTTTCTAAGGCCTTATCTGACGCAATGGCCCAAAAAGGGTTTGATGCGGACTTGGGCGCTCGGCCATTAAAAAGAATAATCCAAAAACTTATTTTGGATCCTTTGGCTCTAAAAATTATTATTGGCGAGATAAAAGAAAAAGACACTGTGTTAGCTGACTTCAAAGATAACGAAGTGGTTTTTGCTGTGTCGCATACAGCACCCAAAAAACGCGAACCCGCGCCTATTGCTAAATAAAATGGTAATTGTATATTGGAAATAGCAGATTTTTTTAAAATATGCGGGGGCTTTAAGAAAAATTTAAAAGGTATCGAAATGTTTTGATGTTGTGAATTTTTTAAAGCCCCATTTTTTTTCTTGCAAAGAAAAAGAAGGAACCCACACTGTTTTACATTTTTTCATCAAACCGCTCTTAGTGTCGGTTTTTTTGTTTACAGTTCGTTTACAGTTCTGTGGGTTCCCTCCGATGATGACGTATATTTATGTTAAATAAATAAATATGACCAAATGCTATCAAATTTATTTCAAAAAAGCAACGCTTTTCTATTTTTTCTTGCAATTTTTTTCTTTTTTGCTTATAATCAAATCGTGCCAAAGATTATGCGTTCACTTTGGCATCCCAAAAAGAAAGGAGGTAAAAAGTTAAAAAATAAAAGACGGTCATTCCCCATAGAATTTTGAGCAGTAGAGCCTAACAAGCTCTAATTTATAGTATTATGGGAGGCCGTCTTTTTCTTTATATGAAAAGAAAGGAGAAACGAGCATAGCCATGGGAGGGTTGAAAGTTTTTGTCTATGGCCTATGCAAGTTTCTCCTTATATATGAAGAAAGGGAGGCTGGGGATAATAAAATGCCAGGGGAAACGACGAATACTAAAAGCCTGGCAAATTATTGGCCTCCCTCCCTATGATTTTAAAAATTTAAAAAGAAAAAAGAGAGGAAGAGAGAAGGTGGCAGAATTTTCTAGACAAGGAATCGGCAAAACTGCTTAAGGGCAGTGAGGAGTATCAACGAGAACGGCAGGCCTATTTGGCGGGGTGGCTTGGCAAGGATTAAGGGTTTAAAACACATGGTTAAAAAAATATCCTTCTCTCTTTATATACTAACTTCAATTTAGCAGAATATTCAAAAAAGAAAAGAGGAAAGCGGTTGAGTTAATAAATCATGCTCAAAGAATGAATATAAGAATTATTACAAAAAAGTGTAGTCATCCGTGCCGATCGGCACGGTTGAATGCGTTTTGGTTTACTGATAAAATAAAAGATAGAGAGGATATAAGAGAGAGAGAACAGAAATATGAAATATTCTTTTCAGCAAAAGAAAAGATCAACTACCTATAGGCTTTTTAGTAAGGGCATTGACGCAACAAGCCATATTTTATTGGCTTTATACGAAAACACCCAAATGGCAAGAGAAGGCTTTTTAAGGAATTGCCCGCAATATCCGGGTTTTGGCTTGGCAAGAGCGGTATTTGGCAAAGAAAGTTATCCACAGCCCAAAAAAGAGGCAATCCGCGCTAATCTTTCTCGTTTGCAAAAAGATGGTTTGATAAAAAAAGACCCAAAGCAAAAATTTTATAGTTTAACTGATAAGGGTAAAGAGCTTGTGAGCTATATTGAAAATCGTTTTTTAATTTTGCAGGAACCCTGGGATAAAAAGTTTCGTGTTGTTATTTTTGATGTGCCAGAAAAGAAAAGATATTGGAGAGTTTTTTTAAAAAGAGAATTGGAATTGATGCAGTTTCAGCAACTGCAAAAAAGTGTTTATATTGGAAAGTTTCCTTTGCCAGCGAGCTTAATAAAAGAAATAGAGGCGGATGATATGGGAAAATTTATTTATATTTTTACCGTGGAAAATATTGATAGGCAAGACGAAATTTTAAAAATGTTAGCCGAGTAGCTTGTTGAACGAGTAGCTTGGGGTTAATCCATCTATAATCGGGTCAGAAAAAACGCAGTCACTTGTGCCGATCGGCACAAGTGACTGCGTTTCTTGGGAGTGGGGGTGGAGGGATTATGTTTTTATACATTTTATTAGAAAGATATTTGAGAAAGATATTTGGTTGAGAGGGGAAATATGGGGGGGTGGGGATAACTTGGTTTGACGAGTTAAAATGAGTTTGGCATAATGGGGCAATAAACAAAAATTAAAAATATGGAACAAAACAAATTTTGCGAGGGCAAAGGTAAGTTAGTAATTTTTTTGATTTTGGGGGTGGTAATTCTGGCTGGGGTGGCTGGGATTTTTTATTATAAATATAAAAACGGAGTCGAAGTAACCGAGTCACTTCGACCGCCGAAGTTGTTTGAGAAAGGGGATTATAGGGTGGAAGACAGGCCAGATGGCCAATATATTGTGGTTGACAAAGTCGGCCTAACTGCCAAAGTCCCCTCCGGTTGGCGCGTGGAATTTGAAGGCAACGACCTCCCCGACGGCACCTCGCAATACTGGGTGAATTTGTTGTCTCCGGATGCTGAAGTTGTTGACATACTTGCCAAGGGTTGTGGTATTTCTATACTCTCTGGAGTTTCTGAAGAAAATTTTAGCGAAACAAAAAAGAATATTGAAAGTATTCAAAGTAACCCTCAAAGTGCTTCCGAAATCCGTACTGGGTATAATTTTAGTGTTAGAAGCTTTGGGAAAAAGATAGCACTAGAATGGAACTCCCCAGAAAAACCAATAATGGGTCAAGTTTTTGGAATTGATTTTCCAATACAAGACAACTATGTTTTTGGAGTTGAAGCAAGAATTTTACCAGAATTTAAAGAAAAATGTTTGCCGATTTGGGAAGATTTTGTTAAAAACATTGTTATAAAGTAAGATGGTTATGAGGAAAAGATTAAAAAACTTAATTATTTTTTGCGGAGCATTTTTTATATTTGCTCCGCTTTTTGTTTTTGCCCAAGAAAATAGTTTTGTTTTAAAAGAAAAACAAGCTCTTGATTTAGTGAGTATAATAAGAAAGTATCCCCTAACTGATGCGCAAAGAGATTTTTATGATCAATCTATTTATGATGCAGATTCAGAGTATTCTATTAAAACCGGAGCAGTAATGTTGGTGAAGCAGGCGATATTGCAAAGCGAGCTAGATTATTGGCTTGTTAAAATGCCAGCAGAGTTTTCTAAAAGATTTATTAAAGCAGTTTATAAAATTGTGCCAGCCATAACAGTAGGTGATTTTTCTGGCATTATTGGCCTAATAGAAAAATACACAGTTGAACAAGCCAATAAATATATTGATAAATGGATGAAAGAAAATAAGGTGCAAATTGGCTCTGGCATTGGTAAGTATGCTTTCCCATCTTTTAAAAATAATCAGCAGGTTATAAATATACCATATATTATTGTTTATTCTCCAACAGGAGTTAACAAGGCAAAAATTGTGGTTGAGTTTTATTCTCAAAAACCTATTGAACCACCAGAAAGTAGAGGTTCTGCAGAAGGTAATATGGATTGGGCTACTAAGACTTCTTGGCCAAAAGATAGATGGATAACCAGTAAATATAATAAAAATAACAAAATCGAGCCGTTTATTGTGCGGGTGAAAGGCCAGGTAGTCAAAGACAAATACGGCAACTTCTCTTGGGACAAAACTGTTGAAGTCAAACTTCAACAGCCGAGTGTGGAGGTGGAGTTTGGTGAGGCGGTGCCAGAGATTGACCAAAGCGATATTATTTTATCTAACATACAAGCCAATCAAAGCCAGGGCTTTATAAAAGACAAAATAAATGAAATTAAGAAAAAAGCCCAAGGCATTATTGATCAAGTAAAGAATTTTTTTGCAATTTTCAAGCCAACAGCGCAAATCTCTTCTTTTGTAGAACCAACCGGGGACAGTTCCCCGACCCCCGAGGTCGGGAAGCTTCCCGACCTCGGGGGTCGGGAAGATCAGCAGGAGGATTTAAAAAACTTGGCACAGCAAAGCCAAGAAATTGCTGATCAGGCGGAGCAAGTTGTTAGCGAGCCAGAAAACGCAACCACCACTTATGAGGACTTATTAAAAATTAAAGCAGACCTTGAGCAAGCCATAAAAGAAAAGCAAGCAGAATTAGACCGATTATTGGCTCTCGCCTCGCTGGAAACTCCGCTCCCAACGGGGCAAGCCACTTCAACGGATTCGACAAGCTCACCGCAGGCAATATGTAGCCAAGCCACAACTCAAGAACCAGATTTTGACAAAGTTATTTTCAACGAAGTTACTTGGATGGGCTCCACAAAATCAAGTAGCGATGAATGGATAGAATTAAAAAATATTTCTGTTAAGCCAATTGATTTAAATGGCTGGCAAATTTTTAATAAAACACAAGGCCTTAAGATATTTTTTACAACAACCACTATTGTTAGTCCTGGCGGATTTTTCCTTCTGGAAAGAACAGACGACAACACAGTGCCAAAAATAAAAGCCGACCGTATTTACACTGGCGCCTTAGCCAATATAGATGAAATGCTTTATTTGGTTAATTCAAATTGTGTTTTACAGGATAAAATAAAAGCAACGCCTTATTGGCCAGAAGGCGATAATACAACCAAAGAAACAATGGAGCGAAATCAGTTTTATGGCTGGCAGACAAGCTCTGTTGTTGGGGGAACACCTAAAGCCAAAAATAGTATTGGTAAAAGCAAGCCATCAAGCGGGAGCGGAAGCTCAAGCGGGAGCTCAAAAGTTGTTGAAGTCGGACTTCAACAACAAAACTCAACAAGCACGGCAAGCTCAACAGAACAGGCCACCACGACGGATTCGACAAGTACTTCGACAGGCTCAGTACAGGCAACTTCAAGCCCGCAGGTTTTAATAGTAGAAATTCAAATAACCGACGGATCGTCAACTCATGATTTTATAAAATTATTTAATCAGTCAACTTCAACTGTAGTTAGTTTATCTGGGTGGCAGTTAAAGAAAAAAACTTCTAGCCTGAATTCCAGTTTGAAACCGAACACTTGGCGATATAGAATATCGCCATATGAACAAGCAAAAAATAGAAAATAAAGAAAACAAAAAAGGTAGCCACATCAAAGAAGCGGAGAGGTTAGAAATAGATATTTTGTTAAGT
>JAUSHZ010000028.1 GCA_030648255.1 bacterium | reverse complement strand
TTAGGATTTAAGAAACCTTTAGAGGTTATGTTGGAGAACAACCAATTCAAAAATCCAGATGTTTTTGTTATGATAGATTCAATCGTCAAACCAAACAATAATTTAATCCCAAGTGTTCGGTTTCAGGGCTGAATCCACAATTACTTGGGGATTATTTTTGTAAGACGGGAAAGCATATTTGCCAATACCGCTGCCAATTAAAACCTGATTTTGTTTCATCCAATTATCAATATATTTATTAGCTTCTGCCACCGTGTATTTTTCTATTAAACTAATTACGCCAGAATAATCGCCGTAAATCACAGCTGGCGCAATTTTATAAACTGCTTTAATAAAATTTTTAGAAAAATTGGCCGGCATTTTAACCAGCCAATAATCCAGCTCGTTTTGTAATATAGTTTGTTTTACCAACATTACTGCTCCAGCCTTAATTGGATTCTCTGAGTCAGAATTACCGATAGAATCGTAATATAAATTAAATTGAGCTGTTGAAAGCGGATATTGCCTAATAGTATCTAATATACTCAAAGACTGCTTTTCTTTTAAAGCAAAAGTATTTTCTTGAGCAAAAACAAAAAGCGGAATCAATAACAAAATTATTGTTCCGCCTAAAATTATTTTTTTAAAACCATCAACATTCATGCTTTATTTCAAGTCAATTGTTTTCAAAAAATCTCCCCAAGTATTTTCACAAGTAACCTCATTTTTTACGGGAAAAATCGATGAAAATCCTATTGTTTGTACCGACCCCACGGGAATATCCAGCCCAACATTTTTACCAAAGGTATCATTTTTCTCCCCTGTCCACTTTATCCCCCTATTCTTACCAACACTCAAAATTTCATACTGATATCCAGCACGAAATAAATTATTATCTTGGTCATTATTCTGTATAGCTAAAATTTGTTCATTTAAATCTTTATTGTTATTCTCCTCATACCCCAATGTTATCGTAATCCCGCATCCCTTCATTAAAAAGCTACCCTTTTTCTCAGCATCCTGCGACAACAAATTAACCCAATATTCAGAAGTGCCATCGGGGAGGTCGTTGCCTTCGAATTCTACACGCCAGTCGGTTGGGACTTTGGCGGTTAGGCCCACTTTGTTCACCACAATATACTTGCCGTCGGCTCTATCCTCAACCACATAATCCCCTTTGCTAAATAATTTTGGCGCTTCGCTTTTCTCGCCACCAATTTTACTTTTATAATAAAAAATCCCAGCCACACCAGCCAGAATTACTGCTACCAAAACCAATAAAACAACTAATTTATTTTTTTTCATATTTTTAATTTTTTTGTATTTTTTATCTAACCAAAATTTTATTTTTATGTCAAAGCAAGTTATCCACAACCCCCATAAAACCGTGTCAAAAGTTTACCGATCGACAAAGGAAATTTTCCGATATAACCCACAAACTCTCTACCCTTATCAGTTAAACAATAAAATCTTTGCTTTGTGGCGGGGCCCCATGCGAACTCGGATTGCGCGAAATTTATCCGTACTGTTTTTATGTTAAATTAAATACAGATATGATAGAATGCAATATATTACTAAGATGATTAGGAAAAATAATGCTGTACAGTCACTACCGCGTCGTTTGTTATGCTATTTTGCACCACTTTTTTTCTTGCTCGCATGTGTGATCGCGGTGGCGATTGGCTATCTTGCTAGTAGTGTTTTGATTTACCCTTTCACGCACAATCCGATTACGATCGGCATTCCTGCGGGGTCGCTTCTCTACTTCCTTTTCACTGGTGTAATATTTGCTGTATTTACCTGTGTGGTAGTGGTGGTGGAAAAGTCTCAAAACAATTTCATTATTGATCACTTTCGACACATGATTCTTTTTTATGTTCTTTTTACACTCATCGCGTCCCACGAACATGCCACACTCTATCAAGCATTTCTTTCGGCTGTTGATGCTGCCGATGCAAACAATGATGAACTCGTTACGGCAATATATACCGCCAAAAGAACACTCACGGTACTGGGAACTTTTGCCATTATAATCGTATCCAATTTTATTACGCTCTACTTAGCGAAGAAATCCAAAAATAAAACGACATAGGATTCACAAAAAAGCTTACTAACACAGCAAGCTTCTTTGTTCCTATATACTATATTTGCGACTAATAGCTAAAATACTGCCAGCCGTTCGTCGGCACATTATTTCCACTACTAAATGGAATCAATGTGGTTATAGGTACTGATGTGTCCCCAAACATGCAGTAAGTGCCCCATGTGTAGTAACACATTGAGTAGTATTCGGTTACCAAATGCGCTTGTGTCTTAAACTTATCCACCGTGTCATTGCCAGGATCCGTGAAAAATTGTGTCCAATACCAGCCAGGCGTATTTGCGCTAATAAGATCGCCACGGCCAGATCCAATTGTGTACGACACTTCAACATTGTCGTCATCAAGACGGGTATCAACATATGCGTCTGGCAGATTAGAAGCAGCGTATGTTAAAGATGGTACTCCATAGAAGAAACTCTTCTCATTTTTCATATATGTCTTGCCATCGTAGTTGTGCAAGAGCACCTTTTGCTCATAGCCGTCAGTGCCCCACCAACTTGATCCAGATTTAAAGTCGGATACATCATCCCACCACATCAGATTGTATGAATACCGATCACCGTCAAAAGAATTTCCAGTATTTGAATACTGACCTATATACGCATACCCTGCTTCAGGCACCCACTTCTCCATATCTTTTGTGCGACCAGTTGTTATCGTGCCTCTATAAACCGGATTTATCCAACGATTCCAAAAATCATTCCATGTTATGGCAAACGCAGTCTTAATGCCCAATATTTTTGCCACCACATTCGGTGTGTCATTGGTTGTTGTGACCGACTCACGCACATTTTTGAGCTTGCCTCCCAACTGATCAGCCATGCTCTGTGCTTGCGATTTTTCTCCATGCACTGTCATGCGTTTGATAAGTGGTTTCGCAATGTCTGTGGACACATTTACTCCTTTCATCTTCGGCAAAGAAAAGCCTGTCTCTTTTTGTTTGATAGTAGTAAGACGGTTCACTTCTGCAACATTTTTATTGTTGAGATCGGCAACCGCGTTACGTCCATTAAGAAATCCATGCTCAATATCACTCTCTGACATGTCACTTGGCTTTATTACATATACATCAGAAATCATCTGTCCGTTCATATTGAATGTACTCTCAAGTTGAATGAGACGGACGTTGTTATTTTTTGCTTTTTTGATAACAACACCAGCAGAAGTAGGAGTATCTAACGTAATAACAAAATCATCTTCAATTGCTTTTGCCCCTAGCCCAGATGGTTGCATATAGGCGACACCTGCTACTAATAACACTGCGACCACAAGAACAAACGGAATGTAATTTTTCATAAAGGAATAGTTATTATATGCCCTGCGTATGATGGCGTTGCTATCAATAACTAATAATTTTTTCCCTTTCTCTTGCGACATTTTCTAATCTTAGCATTTCACCCCAAAAACACAAAAATGCTAAAATTTTATCTGACGGTGGGTTTCGTTTATAAACTTAAATTTCAAAAAATGGGTTTGTTTGGGCAAGAACTTTTTGATTTTTTCGGGCCACTCGATGACTACGATATTTTTAGGATTTGCAATAATTTCTTTAAAGCCCAGCTCTAAAATTTCTTCTGGCTTGTTTAATCGATAAGCATCTATGTGGTATAAATTCTTAAATCTTTTCATAACCACAAAAGTGGGGCTGTTTACCCTGCCTTTTATTTTTAGAAATTTAGCCAGGCCTTGCGTAAATGTGGTTTTACCAGAGCCCAAATTACCCGACAGAGCCAAGACCAACGCCCTGTCTTTAGGTGATTTTTTGATTAAACCAGCCAAAATTACTCCTGCTAATTTTTGGGTTTCTTTTGCTGAAAAAGTATTAAAAATTTCGTTTGACATAATGGCTTATTTATTCTAATCTAAAAAAAGATATGGCAACGACAGAAAAAATCAAAGAAGCTATAGAAAAATATTTTGATATTACTATCTTAATATCAAAATCTAATTCACAGGGCGCTATGGCTGGAAAGGCGCTTTTATTTAGTTTAAAAAAGCTTAACAAAAATGCAACACTTTTGGAAGTAGAAAACGCCTCTCAAGAAATAACGCCCAAAAAAATAACCAAAGAGCCCCAAGCCGATTTTTTAATTTCTATTAAAGAAGGTGGAAATAAGCTTTCGCAACTCTTTTATGAAAAAACAAGAACTGGGGGACTGGACTTATTTTTGAAAACCGACGGCAAAGAGCTGAAAAAAGACGACATTGTTTTAAAACCCCTAAAACAAAGACAATTTTTAATAACTATTGGCATTGACTCTTATGAAGAAATACCGTTAGGCCTTAGAGAAAAGCCGAGCTTTATTCTAAATATAGACAGCCAGTCAATAAACCAAAGTTTTGGGGATATAAATATTATTGACCAAGACAAGTCATTGCTTGAAATTATTTTTGAGATTATAAAAGCATTAAGCAATAATATTTTCGAAAAAGAGCTTCAAGAAAACTGTAAAAGCGAAGCTCTGCTTTTTGAAAAAGCCCTAGAAAACTTGCAGTTTAAGCCAAGGCCAAGCTTGCTTTTTTCTTCTCTGTCCCATGGAGACATTGTTAAAGCAGCTGCCCAGCCAAAAGACATAAAATTTAGCTTAGAAAAATTGTGTTCTGGGGTTTTCCCTTTCCAAAACTTTCTTTTATTATGGGAGCAAAACTCCTCGCCCCTTTCAATTAGAGGGGTCTTTTATTCCCCAGATAACCAAGAAAATATTAATAAAATTGCCAATAGATTTATTTCCCAAACAAAATATAACTCTGTAATATTTAATACAAAAGAAAGAGAAATAAGAAGCGTGGAAGAACAAATTATCAGCCTCTTAAACTAACTCCTTTTATGGAAAAGCCATTAGAAATAACTAAAGAAATAACAATATCGCAAGAAAAATTTCAGGAAGCCGTATCCAGAGTAAAAAATATTGAGACTTTTAAAGTTTATTTAACAGAAAATGTTTCCAATGATGTTACTTTGTTAATGGAGGCTATTTTAATTGGTAGCAACGCCTTGGACGCTTCTGATCTTCATTTTGAGCCAGAAGAAGAAACAATAAAATTTAGATTGCGACTTGATGGAGTCTTGCACGATATTTTTGTTTTCAACAAGCAAACATACAAAGCAATCTTATCTAGAATAAAACTGCTTTCGGGCATAAAGCTAAATGTAACTGACAGGGCTCAAGATGGAAGATTCACCATAACTATTGGAAAAAACGAAATAGAAACAAGGGTTTCTTCCTTGCCATCAGAGTATGGAGAAACAATCGCTATGCGGCTTTTAGACCCAAAAAATTTGATAGAAACAGATAGCCTTGGCATAAGGCCTGATATGTTGTCTGTTTTTGAAAAAGAAATCAAGCAACCAAACGGAATGATTATCGTGACGGGTCCCACGGGCTCTGGGAAAACTACAACCCTATACGCTATTCTAAAAAAAATTCAATCTCCTGAAATCAAAATTATCACCATTGAAGACCCTATTGAGTACCATTTAAAAGGCCTCTCGCAAACCCAAGTTAATCCAAAAAAAGGCTACAGTTTTTCAAGCGGGCTTGAAGCGATTGTCAGGCAAGACCCAGATGTTATTTTGGTTGGCGAAATTAGGGATTCAGAAACAGCCAGCATTGCCTTGCAGGCCTCTTTAACCGGGCATTTGGTTTTAACTACTTTGCACACAAACGACGCCACTGGAACAATAGTACGGTTAATGGCATTGGGAGAAAAGCCAGCCAATATAGCCCCGGCCATAAATTTGGCCATTGGCCAAAGATTGGTTAGAAAACTTTGTCCTAGCTGTAAACAATTAAAATTGGCAAGTAAAGAAGAAATTTCTTTAATTAAAAAAGAAATAGAAAAACTGCCGGATGATATTAAAAAAATAAACAACCTCCCAGAAATAAAACAAGGAATAAAAATACCAAAGCCAACAGGTTGTATTGAGTGTGATAATGCGGGATACAAGGGCAGGATAGGCATATTTGAATTTTTTAAAAATGATGATGAGTTGGAAAATTTTATTGCCAAATCGCCCAGCATTGTTGAATTAAAAGAAAGAGCCATAGCAAAAGGCATGGCTACAATGAAACAGGATGGTATTATTAAGGTTTTGCAAGGAATAACTGATTTAGAAGAAATAGAAAAAACGACAGGGGAGTGAGTAGAAAAGCTGTTGAAACTCGGTTTTGGGGCTCCTTAAAAACCGAGTTTCAACAGCTTTCAAACAAAACGCCCCTTTATTAAAAAGAGGCGCAAACATTAGCCCGAAGTCGTCTCAAAATGCATTGAAACCCAGATTTTTTTTCGGAAACAAGTTAGCCAAAACCAGCTTGCCCATTCAGAAAAAAAATCCTAAAACTTTGGGCTAATGTTCGAATATCAATATTGTAATATACTTTGTTAAAAATGTCAATAGGACAACCTCAAAATAACGATGCTGAGGATATTTTAGATTTAACTTT
Organism: bacterium; assembly: GCA_030648255.1. Lineage (GTDB taxonomy): Bacteria > Patescibacteriota > Minisyncoccia > Minisyncoccales > CG1-02-41-26 > STD1-80. The sequence continues at coordinate 45,843 of JAUSHZ010000028.1, read as the reverse complement.
AAGGCCAAAAACCTGGGATTATTTTGTTGGCCAAGATAAAACAAAAAACAATGTTAAAATTATAGTAGAGGCAGCCAAAAAAAGAAAAGATCAAGTTGAGCATCTGCTTTTTTATGGTAATCCTGGGCTTGGCAAAACCACTATGGCCTATCTAGTTGCCCAAGAAATTGGCGCTGACATTAAAATCACTTCGGGCCCGGCTATTGAACGAGCTGGAGATTTAGCTGCCATTCTAACCAATTTGGAAGAAGGCAGTGTTTTATTTTGCGATGAAATTCATCGGCTTTCAAGAACAGTTGAAGAATATCTATACCCAGCCATGGAGGACTTTAAACTTAACCTGATTTTAGGCAAAGGCCCAATGGCCAGAGTAATGGAATTAAATTTGCCTAAATTCACTTTAATTGGAGCCACTACAAAGTTAGCTTCTATTTCAGGGCCTTTGCGGTCTCGGTTTGGCGCAATATTTGGCTTAAATTTTTATAGCAATGAAGACATTGAGCAGGTTTTAATTCGCTCTTGCCATATTTTAAATGTTGAAGCAGAAAAAGATGCTTTAAAAATAATTGCCGAACACTCCCGATTTACCCCCAGAATAGCCAACCATCTTTTAAAAAGAGTGCGTGATTTCGCCCAAGTAAAAAACTCTGGACTTATAACAAAAGAGGTGGTGGAAGACGCTTTTTTAAATCTTGAGATTGACCAGCTTGGCTTAACTCAAAACGACAGGCGGTTTTTAGAGGCCTTGGTAATTAAGTTTAATGGCGGGCCAGTTGGCATTCAAACCTTAGCCGCTGCCACCGCTGAAGAAGAAGCCACGATTTTAGATATTTATGAACCATATTTAATGAGAATCGGTTTAATCGCCAGAACCCCGCAAGGAAGAGTGGCCACTAAAATGGCCTTTGAGTATCTGGGCGTTTCCGCAAAAAACCTACCCAAAATTTTGTTTTGATATGCCAATGCTATTTTTTCTTACACTTTTTTTGCTAGTGGACATCAATACCGCGACACTATCGCAATTGGATAAATTGACTGGCATTGGGCCAATGTACGCCCAAGGAATTATTGATAGCCGACCATATTCATCGGTAGACGATTTATTGCGCGTTAAGGGTATTGGGCCTGCCACCTTACAAAAAATTAAGAGTCAAGATTTTGCCTGCGTTAACTGCCAAGAACTAACAATAAGCACCTCAACAGAAAATACAACCACAACAAATAACATAGAACAAATAATTAATAACGAAACCTCAACAACTTCAATTCTTTCAACCACATCTAAAAACGTAGTCATCCGTGCCGACCTGCGCTCCGCCGAAAGCTCCGGCAAGGCGAGTCGGCAAGGATCTCTACAAAATACAACTATAACTCCGAGCAATATATTTCTTAGCGAAATTTTGCCTTCGCCCGAGGGGTCGGATACAGAAAACGAATTTATAGAAATTTTTAATGCTAATAATTTTGAGTCAGACATTTCTAGATTTAAAATAAAAGATAAAATAGGCGCAGTAAAAACTTTTATTATTCCAATTGGGATAAAAATTAAAGAAAACGGATTTTTAGTTTTTAAAAGCAGCCAAACAAAAATTTCTTTAAACAATACTGGCGATGGCGTGGAACTGCTTGACCCAAGCGGAAAAATTATTGACTCAACTGACTTTGGCAAATCCCAACCAGGCCAATCATGGAGCAAAGACGATACTAGCTGGACCTGGTCCGTGCAAACAACGCCCAATAAAGCAAATATTATTGAACAGCCAAAGGCATCGACAACAAGCCAAGCGCTTTCAACCTCAACACAAAGAACAAACAATCTTACATCCAACATCCAAAACTATCCGCCCCAGAGAAAAAACTTTTTAGCAGTTGGTATAGCCACCGCCATTGCCCTATCCTCCGCCCTCATCGCCTGGCGCATCAAAAAAACCTCCACCGAAGTGTAAAATAAAATTACAAATAAACTCAAAACTAACACTTTTATGACGATCGTTATAAAAGTGTTAGTTTTTTGTTAGTTAAATTTTACTTCAAGATACCAGCGACCGCTGGTAAAATGAAGTATTCTTTATTTATAATTTTAATATTCTTTTTGATTCATTTTTGAGACGGTCGTCTCAAGATTGAATCATTTTTATTGACTAAAATTTGTTTTGGGGTAGGATATGAGGCAGTAGAAAGTTTCATAAGTAGTGAAAAGTTTCACAATTTAATAACTTTGTTGAAAGGAAAAATAAAAATGCTTACCGATGAGGAGAAAGAAAAACTTTTGTTATTGGAGCACCCAGACGATTTAGAGTGTCTAAAACAAATTGAGGCAGTGGCATTACCAGTTGAAGCTAAAAACCTATTGCTTGCTATGATTTATCTAAGCAATAATTGGTCTCAAGAAGTTGTAGCCATTTATAATCCCTACCGAATTGAAAACATCATAAAGACAAAGATTCTAGGTGGGCGATTAATGTCTGGCTGTCAAGACAGATCAAGTAACCCTCTACATGATCCTGATCTTGTAGGATACCTAATCTTATCTAAAAAAACATCCCCAAATCATTTGAATTATGGTTCTTTAGTGAGTGTCCTTATGAGCAAAATGGCAATTTCGAGCGTAGAGACATCAATCGCCGTCTTGTTCCCAGAATTGTTAACAAAAAAAACATCCTCCTAAGGACTGCTGAGTCCCAACCCCTCAATTAAAAAGCAAAACACTTTTTGGTCAGGGGGTTGATTTTTTTTGGTTTATGGGGCAAAGTGGAATTAAATAAATCACTTATATGAGCGGACATAGTCATGCAAAAACGGTTAAAGCCACCAAAGACGCCAACGCAGCTGTTAAGGGAAAAATATTTTCCAAAATGGCTCGGCTAATTTCTTTGGCTGCCAAAGAAGGGGGCAACCCAGAGTTTAACGCCAAATTAAAAGGGGCTATTGAAACAGCGAAAAAATTTAATATGCCCAAAGATAATATTGAGCGGGCAGTTAAAAAAGGAACAGGTGAATTAGAGGGCGAGGCATTAGAAACAATTTCTGTGGAAATTTTAGGGCCTGGAGGAATAAATGTTATTGTGGAAGGAATTACTGACAACAAAAACCGTTCTTTTGGGGAAATAAAACAAATAGCCCAAAAGCGGGGCTGTAAATTGGCAAATGAAGGGTCTTTAAAATGGCAATTTGAACAATCGGGAATTATAAACACTGCTGTTGTGGCTGAAAATCGCAAAGAGGAATTAGAAATAATGGCCATCGAAGCAGGGGCAACAGACCTAATCTGGCAAACCGATGAAGGCCAGATTTATTTGGAAATTATAACTAAACCAGAAGAGCTAAATATTGTAAAAAAATCTTTGGAAGAAAAAGGCATAGAAATTGAATCGGCTAATTTGGGCTGGATAGCCAAAGAAGAAATTGAAGTAAGCGAATCAGATAGAAAAATAGCAGAAAACCTTTTTAACGACCTTGATGAAAGCGACTCTGTGCAAAACATATACTCTAATTTAAAAAATTAATGATTATTTGCGGAATTGACCCTGGAACAGCCACTACTGGATTTGGTATTGTTAAAAAAAATGGCAGTAATTTTATAATGCTTGACTATGGAGTTATAGCTACAAGCCCAAAAGACACTGCCAGCAAGCGATTAGAAAAAATTTTTCAAGAAATATCTCTTCTCCTAAGAAAACATACACCAGATTTAGTTGTTGTTGAAAAGCTTTATTTTTTTAAAAACCTAAAAACTGCTATGCCAGTGGCCGAAGCTCGAGGAGTTATCCTGCTGGCAATTCAACAAAATAAAATTAAAGTAATTGAACTAACCCCGCTTGAAGTTAAAATGGGAATATGTGGCTACGGCCGAGCAGAGAAACAGCAAGTGCAAAAAATGGTCAAAAAAATTTTTAAATTAGAAAAAATCCCCAAGCCCGATGATGCAGCTGATGCTTTGGCCTTGGCAATATGTGGCGCTTTAAAATCAAGGTGTGGAGGGTGTGGATAATTATCGGGAAACCCATTGACAGAATTACTTTAATAAATATAATGGCTTTATGTTGTTAAAAATTAATAAAAGGTCGCAAACCTATAAAATATAAAAAAATGGAATTTCAAGACGAAATACTAAAGGTTTACGCTCAAACGGTGGATGTAGATGAAGAAGAAAAGGACGACGAAAAAGACGAGGACGAAAAGGATGATGACGAAGACATTGATGACGAAGAAGACGAGGAAGAAGATATTGATACAGAAGATATTTAACTTTTGTTGTTAGGCTCAAAACCCGGTCTTCTAAGCGGCCGGGTTTTGAATTATTGAGTAATTTGTTTTATCATAAACGAAATGTCAAAGCGCAAAGACAACCGCATAATTTATAAAAAACCGAAAAATATTTTTGCCTTTATTATTAAAGCGCTTTTAACTTGCTTTGCTGTTTTAGCTTTTGCTAGCTTTGCTGCTTTTGTTATTATTACTAAAGATTTTCCCCGCCCTGAAAAATTTACAGAAGGCATAGTGGCCCAATCAACAAAAATTTATGACAGAACTGGCCAAACCCTTTTATATGAAATATCGGGAGATGAAAAAAGAACGGTTGTTCCTTTAGATAAAATACCAAATCAATTAATTCAAGCCGCCATTGCCACAGAAGATAGGACCTTCTACCAGCACCACGGCATTGATTTAAAAGGAATTGCCAGAGCCATTCTTGTTGATTTAAAGCTTGGCAAAAGCAGCCAGGGAGCGTCAACTATTTCCCAACAACTAATAAGAAGTTATTTTTTAAATAATAAAAAAACAATCCAAAGAAAAACCCGGGAAATTATTTTAACCCTAGAGCTTGAAAGGCGCTATTCAAAAAATCAGATAATAGAATGGTATTTTAATATTATTCCTTTTGGCTCAAATATATACGGAGTTCAATCAGCCAGCGAAGCTCTCTTTAATAAAAGTGTGAGCGATCTTTCTTTGGCCCAATCCGCCACTTTGGTTGCGTTAGTTAGAGCTCCATCTTTTTATTGGCCCTATGGCCCAGGAAAAGAAAAACTTTTAGCCAGAAAAGACTTAGTTTTAGATAATATGGTAGGCCAAAATTTTATAACCAAAGAAGAAGCTTCTTTAGCTAAAGCAGAAAAAATTAACTTTTCTTATCGGCCATTGGCCAGCATCAAAGCTCCTCATTTTGTAATGTTTATCAAAAGCTATTTAGAAGAAAAATATGGCCAAGAATACTTAGCTCAAGCTGGGTTAAAAGTAATAACCACTATTGACTATGACTTGCAACAAATTGGAGAGCAAACCATTAAAGAACAAGTGGAAAAAATGAGTTATATGAAAGTTGGCAATGGCGGGCTGATTGTGGTTGACCCAAAAACAGGAGAGCTTTTAACAATGGTTGGCTCAAAAGATTTTTTTGGCACCTCCTCGCCCAAAGGATGCGTTTCTGGAAAAAGTTGCCAATTTGACCCCGAGGTGAATGTTACAATAAGCCTTAGACAGCCAGGGTCCTCTTTTAAGCCACTTGTTTACATCAAAGCGTTTGAGATGGGCTATACTCCCAACACTATCCTACAAGACACCCTGACAGAATTTAATCCAAATTGCCCAAGCAATGCCTTGGCCACAAAAGATATTTACGGCCAAAACTGCTACCACCCCCATAACTACGATGGGATATTTAAGGGGCCGATCACTGTGAGGTCGGCTTTGGGGCAGTCAAGAAATGTGCCGGCTGTGAAAGTTTTAAAATTTGTCGGTTTGAGTAACGCCATTGCTCAAGCGGAAAAAATGGGCATCTCAACCCTAATTGACAAAAATAGATATGGTTTGAGCTTGGTTTTAGGGGGTGGAGAAGTAAAATTATTAGAAATGGTTTACGCCTATAGTATTTTTGCTACTGATGGCTTGAAAATACCGGTTAATTTTATTAAAAAAATTGAAGATAAAAACGGCAATGTTGTTCAAGAAGAACAAAAATGGAACTATAGGATTGTGGAAACTAAATTAGCGAGAGAAATGAATAGTATTTTATCTGACAATACAGCGAGGGCTCCGGTGTTTGGCCTGAACTCTACTCTTTATATGCCTGGCTGGGACACAGCGGTTAAAACTGGCACAACGCAAAACAATGTGGATGGCTGGTGTATTGGATACACGCCAAGTTTGGTGGCTGGCATTTGGGTGGGCAACAATGATAATAGGCCAATGGCTCAATCAGCTTTAAATGTGGCCGCCCCTATCTGGAATGCCTTTATGCAAAAAGCTCTCCCAAAATTCCCCAAAGAAAACTTTATAAAACCATAAACCCTTCTTAAATATTAAATATACTAAGAATATATTTATTTTTTATTATTTATAAACACGCAATTCCGACGATCGCAGGAATTGCGTATTTATGAAAGTTTAAAGTATTTTTTTAATTTTTCGTCGTCTTTTATTTTCTTTGCGGTTATTATATTTACAAACGAGTTAATATCAAAAACCTCCACTAATAAATCTATCTCCTTCTCGCATTCATAGGGAAATGCCCAAACGCTTTTTTGCAACTGGTAGAAACCGACTTCTTTCATTTTATCTCGCAAAGCCCCTCGGCCATATTTTTTCCCCTCTGGTATGTCAAAAATAACAATTCGCCAAAGCCCATCCCATTGAGCTGGCTTTTTGTTTTTCAACTCGCTAATATCAACTTCTCTTAACACTTTTTTACCTTTTTCGGTTAGCTCAACAGAAAATTTTCCGTCTTTCTCTTTAAAGATAATTAATTTTGATCTTTTTAGATTATCAAGCGTTCTTTTAGCTTGCTCGGCTTTATACGATTTAAATTTTTGTCTTTTGCCTAATTCTTTATAAAGCGCCCTAATAAAACCAGGAGATGACCCTGCAACAACAAATAAGCTGGTTACCGCCAAAACCTTTAAAATATCCAAAGAAATTTTTGAAAACTTTCTCGCCATAAAAAATTAAGCTTTAGCTTTAGCGCTTTAAATCTTAGCGCCTTTTAACACTTCCTGTTTTATTTCTTATTCTAGTATTTTACTACTTACCCCTACGCAATTCCAGCGATCGTCGGAATTGCGTTATTATAAAACTAAACTAAAAACTCAACAGGCAACCCGCAGAGTTAAACTTCAACCCCAAATTTAATCTATAACTTTAATTTTAAAATTAAAGTTATAATATTTTACATTCTCTCCTTTAATAAAGGTATAAATTTTATACTCATCTACCCCTAAAAAAGTTATTCCTATTTTACCCTTTATGAAGCTTTCATGAGCCTGCACGACTTCATTATTGAATCTAATAATTTGATCTTTTTCAGTAGTAAAAATTGAAAAGTTTGAAGTATTCTCAATAAGAAAATCTTTTGGAAAAATGAGGCCCACCTCAACCTTCTTAGCCATTTTATCGCTGGCATTGTTTATCGATATAGGAATATCATATTTTTTATTCACGGAAAATACAAATCCCTCATCTTTTTTTAAATATTTATTATTAAATTTTGCCTGTACTTCTTTTTCTTTAATAAATAAGCTGTCTGCTCCACTTTTTTCGACTAAGGACGATAAAAGTTCAATAATTTTTTCTTCTTTTTCTTTTTTAATTGTGCCGATAATTTCTGTGACTTCAATCAGAACAGATAAACTCGCCCATAAAATATAAATGCCATAAAGAAAAGATAGAAGGCTCACTATAAGAACGATAAAAAAAGCAATGGTAGGGATATTTTGCAAGATAACGGCAACGCCAATAAGAGAAAGTAAGAAAGGAGCAAAAGCCATTGGTATAAATTTAGCTGGCTTTAAATATTTTAACTTAATCCTCCGCTTGTCTTTTCTTTTTCTTGAGGGTTTTTAGCGTCTTCCCAAGCGCTTTGTAGTCCAACTCCTTGCCAGATTCTCTCTTTTTTGCTTCCTCTACAAGATTGTCTTCGCTTTGCTTCTTTTCGTTTTCATATTTATCGGCAAGAGCCCTAACCCCTTCTGGGAATAAAGAAAGCAATATTGCCAATATTGGTAAAACAAAACCTATGAATGTTAAAACAAGAGACCCGAATAATTTTATTATCTCAACTTCCATGGGTAATTATTGCTTGATGGGCATTAGGATGTAGAAGTAAGAGTCATCTCCGATGGGTTTTAGACAGGCCGGGCCATCGGAACCATTAAGTTCAAGAGAAACTTCCGAGCTTTTTAAATTATTTAAGCCGTCTAATAAAAATTTGTAGTTAAAAACAGAATCTTGCTCTTGCCCTTCTATTTTGCAAGGCAAATATGACTCGTTTTTTCCAATATCAACGCTTTGGGAAAAAAGCTTAATTTTACCCTCATTGGGAAAAGTAGATAATTTCACATCAAAAACTTTTCCGCTAAAAAGGCCTGCTCTTTTTATTTGAGAAACAAACCCATCCTTATTGATTTGAATTTTGGCTAAATATTGTTTTGGGATAATGTCTTCATACTTAGGATACTCGCCATCTATTAAACGGCTTTGTATAAAGCATTTTATCTGGTCTGGCCTATCGCCCATTATTTCAAAACAAATTTGGTTAATATTGGCTGATACCTCAACAACACCTTTTTCTTGCGACAAAACAGCAATTAGCTCTCGGCAAGTTTGTTGGGGGCAAATAAAAAAAAGGTCTTTTGCGCCAGACTTTTCCAAAAAAATAGTTTTTTCAGATAACCTAAAGCTGTCGGTTGCGGCAATTTTTAATTTATTTTTTTGAAAGGAAAATAAAACGCCAGAAATTTCCGGCCTAATTGAAGAAAAGGCTGCTTGCTCCACAACCTGCCCCAAGCCATCGGCCAATTTAACGCTATCCATTTGCCAAATAAATTCTTTTTCCATTTTAGGAATAATTGGAAACTCCTCTGGGTCATGCCCCTGTATTTGGGTCTCTTGGTTTTCGGAAATTAAAATTAAATTTTTATTTTCCTCTGTTGCCTCTATTTTTTCTGAAGAGGTTAAATTTAAAATACTAGACAAAAAAGTGGCTGGCAACAATAAAGAGCCTTGCTTGCTAATCTTTGCCAATATTTTCCACGTTATACTTAATTCTAAATTAGTAGTGGTTATTTCTAAAAAATTTCCACTTGTTTTAAGTAAAACATTTTGTAAAACAGGTAAAGAAAGGGTTTTTCTTGTTATTCTTTCACAAATAGAAACCGCTTTTTTTAGATTTTCTTTTATTATTTCAAATTTCATATTTTTTTAATTTAATTTTAATAATAATAAATTTAAATTTATTTTGTTATTGTTATTATTGTAGAGAAAATTTATGGGGATAATAGATTTTTGTCTTTCTATGGCTGGCTTTTTTTAATTTTTAAAATCTTATAAGTTGTGGAAAAGAAGTGGTAAAATTTTCTGTAATATTTTTAATAACTTTTTATCAAGATATTTTCCCCAATAGTAGTATTATTTATCCACCTATAATTCACTGTAAATTTTTTGTTTTATTGTGTTTATTTCATTAAAAATAACCTGGTCTTCCTCCATTTTTTGGGAAATTTTTTCAAAAGCATACATAGCTGTTGTGTGATCTTTGCCTTGGAATCTTCGGCCAATTGACGGATAAGATTCTTTTAGCTCGCTTCTTAATAAGAACATTGCTACTTGGCGTGGCTTGACTATCTCTTTTCTCCTTGTCGGCAACAAAATGTCGTCTTGGCTAATTTCATAAAAAGAAGAAACCGCCTGGACAATTCTTTTGAAAGTAGTAGATTTTTGGGGTGCGACAACAATGTTTTTTAATAATTTTTTGGCTATTAAAATGTCAGGAACTTTTTGGTTTATTCTTTGGTACATTGCTAACCGGCTTAAAGCTCCCTCTAATTCCCTGATGTTTTTTTGGATATTAATTGCGATAAATTCCAAAATGTCGTCGGTTAGGTTAATCTGTCTTTCGTCGCACTTATTTTTTAATATGGCTATTTTTGTTTCAACATCCGGGCAACCTATATCAGCAATCATCCCCCCTTCAAACCGCGATCTTAATCGTTCAGTGATAGCTGGAATGGCCGAGGGCTGTCTATCAGAAGAAAGAATGATTTGTTTTTGATTTTGGTAAAGCGTGTTGTAGATGTAAAAAAATTCTTCTTGGGTTTTTTCTTTGCCAGCAAAAAACTGAACATCATCTACTATTAAAACGTCAAGACAGCACAACTTCTTTTTCAAATTTTCAATTTCTCCGTTTCTAATGCTTTCTATTATTTTTGAGATTAAGCGCTCCGCTGGGGTGTAGGCAATTTTTATATTAGGCGAAAGCTTGGATAGCTTATTGCCAGTGGCTTGAAGTAGATGGGTTTTTCCCAATCCAACACCCCCGTAAATAAACAAGGGGTTGTAAACGTGGCCTGGTTTTTCAGATACGGCCCATGAAGCGGCGTGGGCTAATTCATTAAAAGACCCCACCACAAAATTATCAAAGGTATAGTGAGGGTTTAAATTTGTTATTGGGTTGACTTTTAATTCTAAAAATTGAAGCTGGGAGTCCATTGAATCATCGCTTTGGATTTGGGGCCTTGCCTTTGGAGAACAAGTAGAACTTGACTCAACTGAAAAGCTAATAAGCCGAATATTGTTATCGCACGATCTCAAAACTTTAAGAATAAGCGACTGGTATTTGCTAGAAAGCCATTCTTTTGAAAAAGTATTGGGAACTGAAATAAGCACCTCCCCCTCCTTGTTGGAAACAACCTTTGTGTTTTTAAACCAAGTGGCAAAATTGGCCCTAGAAACATCAAATTGCACTTGAGCTAAAACCGATTGCCACAATTCCTCATTTGTCATCATGAATTTTTTTATTATTTATATTATTGTTTAATAACAAATATATAGCAAACATTAGACAGGGCTTGCTTGGTGTTAACAAGCTGTGGATAACCTGTGAAGGGTTGACCAAGAGCTTAATAAATCATATCATAAGATAATTAAAGAATACAAAATATATGAGCATCACTTATCAGCCAAAAAAGAAAAAAAGGTTAAGAGTTCACGGATTTTTGAAAAGGATGTCCACTGTTGGAGGGAAAAGGGTAGTGGCCAGTAGAAGAGCGAAAGGCAGGAAGAAATTAGCAGCATAAGTAATCCGTTAATGAAAACGAGTCAGTAGGCGAAGTTTGAATTTACGGAGGACTAAAAACTTCTAAATTTCACGGCTCATAAATTCGCCGCTCAATTAAGAATTTCTAACATGTTGTTTTCAAAAAACAGATTACGCAAGAAAAAAGACATTGATAATGTTTTAAGAAATAAGAGCAGTAAATCTGCGGCCGTTTCTTTTTTAAGCGTTCGGTTTTTAGCAAACGAATTGCCTTATAGTAGAATTGGTTTTGTTGTTAGTAAAAAGATTTCCAAAAAAGCTGTTATTCGCAATAAGGTCAAACGGCGCTTAAGAGAAATTTCTAGGAACATTGTTGGGGATTTTGAAAAAGGTTTTGATATAGTTGTTTTCACAAAACCAGAAATTGCCAATAGCGACTTTAATCAAATAAAAAATGCCTTGGAACTATTACTTAAAAAAATCGGTCATAAAAACAGTTAGGTTTTATCAGTTAGCTATTTCCCCGCATTTAGCCAAGTCGTGCAGGTTTTATCCGTCTTGTTCAGAGTATTCGGCAATGGCGATTGAGAAGTACGGAGTATTAAAGGGGTTATCGCTAAGTTGCTGGAGGGTATTGCGGTGTAATCCATTGAGCCACGGAGGAGCAGACAACATTTAATTTTACGACTATGAATTTTATAATCCAATTTTTTTATACCATTTTATACCAGCCACTTTTTAATGGTTTGGTTTTGCTTTATCAGTATGTTTCTTTTCACGACCTAGGCATAGCTGTGATTATTTTAACTTTGTTAATTAAAATTATTTTGCACCCGTTAACAGTTAAAGGATTAAGGTCGCAGAAAACAATGGCTGACTTGCAGCCAAAAATTAAAGAAATTCAAGCAAAATATAAAGGCGAGCCTCAAAAGCAAAACCAAGCAATGATGGAGCTTTATAAAACAGAAAAAGTTAATCCATTTTCTGGCTGCTTGCTTTTACTTTTGCAACTACCCATCTTAATTGCCCTATACCAAGTTTTTCTAAAATTTTTAACCAAGGATTCTTTTACCAATATTCTTTATGGTTTTGTGGCGAATCCAGGAGAAATAAATACCACTTTTTTATGGGTTGTTGATTTGCACAATAAAATTTTTATTGGAGTTTTGGCTGTTTCAGCTGGGATTGTCCAATACTGGCAAACAAAAATCTCTTCAACTGCACAGCCAAGTAGTGGTGGCAAGAAAGATTTTTCTAATTTAATGCAAAAACAAATGCTGTATTTTTTTCCGGTTTTAGGCGCTATTGTTGTATGGCAATTTGGAGCGGTTATCGGGCTTTATTGGGTTTTTACATCAATTTTTTCAATTGTTGAACAAATGATTATCAATAAAAAAGTAAAAACAAAAATATGAGAGAAGAAATTATTAGAGAATTTTTCGAAAAAATGACATTGCCAATAGAAATTGAAAGTTGTAAAACAGAGGGGCAATTATTGAAGGTTGCCTTGTCTTCCAATGACGCCCAGACGCTAATTGGCTATCAGGGTAGCAATTTAGCCGATATTCAATCTCTTTTGGCGAGAATTTTGCGAAAAAAATTTGAACAGGAAATTATTCTAGACCTTGATATAAATGGCTATAAAAGCGACAAAGAACAAAGATTTTGCGATTTAGCGCAGGACGCAGCCGACGAAGCTGTCTCTACTGGCCGAGAAAAAGTTCTTTTTCCTATGAATGCTTTTGAGAGGCGGATTATCCACACTGAGCTCGCCAAAAGAAATGATGTTAAAACCGAAAGCATCGGAGAGGGAGACGACCGAAAAGTAAAAGTTATCCCTGCTTAATCTTTTAATTTTTATTTGCTACAATAGAATAATTATGCAGTTTACGGTGCCAAAATTTTTGGAAAGAGAGTCGGTGATAGCTTTTGGTTTAACTTTTAAAAACCTAGCTATTATGGCTGGCTTGGGGTTTATTTTATTTGTTTTATATTATATTTTACCAAAAGTTGTTTTTGTTTTGTTGGCCATTATACTTGGGGGGAGTTTTCTGGCTGCTACTTTTATTAAAGTGGGCGGGCAAACCTTACCCCAAATCATTTACCATTCTTTTGGATTTTTGCTTGGCGGGAGAATTTATGTTTGGAACAAGGCAAGGGCAAGTTCTCCGGTTTCATTAGTGCAAAAAAAAGTTAAAAAAATTGAAAAAAAAGAAGCGCCCCTAAAAATGGCTCCGCAAAGCCGGCTATCTTCTTTGGGGTCAAGATTGGATTTCTCTTCCCAGAAAGAACAAGATGATATGTAAGTTTTCCGAGAACCCCAGTTAAGTAGCAAGCTAATCGCTTGCACTTAACGGGGTGTAAGAACTCGTAAATTCGTCGCTTCGCTCCTCATTAACGATTTCTAACATGAATTTTTCCTCTACTCAAAATTTCTTGCAATTTAGCCAAATAAAAGAAGGCGTGATGATGCTCAAAAACAAAGCCTTTAGAGGAATTTTAATGGTTTCTTCGGTGAATTTCGATTTAAAATCAGAAGACGAGCAAAACGCTATTATTTATCAATTTCAAAGTTTTTTGAATTCTTTGGATTTTTCCTGCCAAATTGTTGTTCAATCCCGTAGGTTAAATATCACTGGCTATTTTGATAAATTAAAAGAGCTTGAAGAAAAACAAGAAAACGAGCTTTTAAAAATCCAAACAGCTGAATATAGAAAATTTATTGAAGGAATGGTGTCTGGCGGGGCCATTATGACCAAGCAATTTTTTGTTATTGTGCCATATTCTTTGGGTGAGGGGCTGAATAACGGAGGCAGTTTAAAAATAACCCATAAACTACCATCTTTTACCGAAGAAACTATTAAGCGTTGCAAAGAGCAGCTAATGCAAAGAATGGAATTTGTGGCCATTGGACTAAGAAGATGCGGGCTAAACATTGTTCCCTTAACCAGCCCAGAAATGATAGAGCTTTTCTGGGGCTTGCATCACCCCAAGGAAGCCGAATTCGGCTACTACCCAGAAATTATCCCCGAATTAATAAAATAAATGAGCATCTAAATTTTTGAGCGTGAAACGCGATGAAAATTTAGTAATGCGAATTTACCCCGTGAAGTAATTTTAAATTAGCAAATTTAAAATTAAGATTTGAGCCTACGGTTGTCAATAATATGCAGGAGAGAAAAATAGTTAAAAGATTAAAGAAAAACATTCTTTTAGAAACATCTCAAATCTTACTTCACAGGGTGTAAGTTCTCGTAAATTCACTCGTGGCTAATCGCCACTCATTCATTAACGATTACTAACATGGCATTTCCTTTTTTCAAAAAAAAATCAGAAGAACAGCTTGAGGTAAAAGCCGAAGATATTGATATTGCTGATATTATCGCCCCATCTCTTGTTGAAATAAAACAAAATTATTTGATATTGGGGGAGAGATTTTGCAAGTCATTTTTTATTTTTTCTTATCCAAGATATTTAACAACTGGGTGGTTGGCGCCAATTATTAATGTTAGCTTTCCAATGGATATTTCAATGCATATTCATCCAGTTGAATCTGGCTTGATTTTAAAAAAGTTACGGAAAAAAGTTACGGAAGTTCAGGCGGAAATTGAAGAAAGAGAAGAAAAGGGCTTGATTCGCGACCCTTCTCTGCAAACAGCTTATGAGGATATTGAAACATTGAGAGACGAGTTGCAAACAGCCAGAGAAAGAGTTTTTCGATTGGGGCTTTATATAAATATTTATGGCGATTCAGAACAAGAATTGAGAGAAACTGAAACATTTTTAAGGTCTATTTTTGAGTCCCGCCTCATTTATGTGAAGCCAGCTTTAATGCGGGAAAAACAAGGATTTATTTCTTGTATGCCCTATGGCATTGATGAATTAATGGTAAATACGCCCCTGAATACAGCGCCCTTATCAAGTATTTTCCCTTTTGTTTCCCCAGATTTGTCGGCTAATGAGGGCATTCTTTACGGCATAAACTTGCATAATAATTCTTTGGTTTTGTTTGACAGGTTTACTTTAGAGAATAGCAACTTTGTGATATTTGCCAAGTCCGGTTCTGGTAAAAGTTATTTCGTGAAGTTAGAGATTTTACGTTATTTAATTCAAGGAGTGGATATTATGGTGCTTGACCCAGAAAATGAGTATGCCTATTTAACCGAAGCGGTTGGGGGCTCTTTTTTTAAAGTTTCTTTAAATTCAGAAAACCATTTAAATCTTTTTGATTTGCCAACTCCCAGAGAAGATGAAGACCCAGACGATGTTCTACGAAGCAATATTATCAATATGGTGGGGCTTTTCCGATTAATGCTTGGCGGTTTGACTGCCCAAGAAGACGCCACTATTGACAGAGCTATAACTGAAACTTATGCGGCTCGAGACATTGTGCCAAATTCCGACCCCTTGCTTTGGAAAGAAAAAATCCCGTTGCTTTCTGATTTTGAATCTGTTTTGTCATCAATGGACGGAACAGAATCACTAGTGGAGCGGCTAAAAAAATACACCCAAGGCAGTTATGCTAATTTTTTTAACTCCCCAACCGATATTTCAATGGACAAAGGGTTTACAGTTTTTGGCTTGCGAGACATGGAAGATGAATTAAGGCCAATGGCTATGTTTATTATTTTGCGTTATGTTTGGAATACCATTAGGGGGGTTTTAAAAAAGAGAATTTTATTAATTGACGAGGCGTGGTGGATTATGCAATCGGAAGACGGCGCTTCGTTTTTGTATGGCATTTGCAAAAGAGCCAGAAAATATTGGCTTGGGGTGACAACCATCACCCAGGATGTTTCTGATTTTATGAAATCAGATTATGGCAAGCCAATTATTTCCAATTCTTCTTTACAATTTTTATTAAAGCAAAGCTCAGCTGCTATTGAGGTTGTCAAGGAAACATTTAGTTTAACCGACGAGGAAAAAAATATGCTTTTACAGTGTGATGTGGGAGAAGGCATTTTTATTGCTGGCCAAAAAAGAGTGGCTTTAAAGGGGCTGGCCTCCTACACGGAAGACCAAATTATTACCAGCTCTCCAGAAGAATTGGTGAAAATAAAAGAAGCCAAAAAGCAATTGGAAAATAATCAGTAAAATGGCAAAGGGGGTAAAAATATTTTTAGGCATTTTATTGGCAGTAAATATCATATTTTCTGCAAATTTTGCTTTGGGGGCAGATGATAAATCAAAGCAATTATTTTCTCCCTTTGAGCTGTCTTATCCCAATATTCCGGGATTGGGCAGGCTGAGTGATTATCAAAACGTAACCACAAGCCAACAGGTTGGTTTTATTATAAGTTATATTTTTAAGCTGGTGTTTTTTATATCAATTGGCGCTGGTTTAGTTGCTTTAATTGCTTCTGGGGTTTTATATATTGTTTCTTCTTCAAGGCCAAAATATCTAACCACGGCCAAACAAATGGCCAACAATGCTATGCTCGGGCTTTTTATTTTAATTTGCGCCTCTTTATTGCTTTATGTTATAAATCCTCAACTGCTTTCTTTAACTTTGCAAAAACCCGAACTTAAGAACATTGAGTTAGGCACGGCCAACCAATACGATCCAGACACAATTGTTGTTCAAAAAGTTTCTTTTACTTCTGATTTGATTGGCGCAATAGATAATTTAGAAGAAATGGTTTATTTTGATTCACAGGGTCGTTATATTGAAAAGCTAGGTGAAAAATTTTGCTACACAGATGGCTATGGCGGGCCAACAGATAATGAATTAGGGGAAGATAGAAAATATTTAAGAGATTTACCAGAAGGCAATGCAGATAAAACAGCTGGATGCGTGACTCCTCCTCCGCCAGTGAATGAAGGAAACTTTTTTTACCGGGCAGAAATACCTTTGCGAGAAACAGCAGAAGCGTTAGAGATAATAACACCGTTAGCCAAAGAGTTAAGCGCATTGTTGGATAGATGCAAGTGTGGACAGTCCTTTGGCTGGTCGGATTGGTCAGCTAGTAGCCCTGGCTGTAAGCCCGGCAAAAACCCGGCCGAATTCCCGGCAACAGTTAAAGAAAATACAGAATCTGGAAATTATTGTTTAAACCAGGCTGATAACTGTGGTAGCGCAAGGCGGACGGTTGGAGGGGGTTCGCAGTTTTTTTTGGAATGCGATTTAAGAGATGTAAGGAAAAATATTGATACGGGAAAGATTGAAGTTTGTATGAAAGACAATATGAGTGGCGTTGTCACTGCGATGCCTGTTGCTTGTACAAAAGACGATCCCATTAATTGTTGGGTTTCAATAGATGAGATAAATTCAAGTTTTCTTCCAAGCAAGTTTATTTCTCCAAAAGCAGGTTGTGGGCTTCTTGGAGCAATGATTAACAATCAGCCCCCAGAGGTTTTTAGTTTAATCAAACTAAAAATTTTAAAAATTCAAGAACAGCAAGCTAAAATGCAGGCTAGATCCAAAATAGACACTCGGTTTTTAGACAGCGCCACCTTAATTGGTAATGCGCTAAGAATTAACGCTATTGAGTTTGCCACTAGCCAGGCCAAGGGCGAGTGGGCTTATGGGTTTGCTGATGATTTAAAAAAATGGCAAAGCGCTGGATATAATGTGGTTATCCAAGATGCAAATAATGTTGGGGACACTAATGCTCCAGCGCCAAAAGCCTTTAATACAAAAAGCGACAAAGGGTTTTTAGCTCGTTTAAAAACATTTTTTTCTCCGTTTTCCTCAATAACTTCAAAACTTGTAACTGGCTTTGCTTTAGCTCAAGACAAAAGCTCATATTTTGCTGAATATGCTGGCACTTTCTTTTATATCACCCAGGCACCAGAAGGAGTGCAAAGCAAAGATGTAACCGATAAAAACGAGGCCATTAGCCGAGATAGTCGAAGATATAGTTTGTTTTCTTTGTTAACTGATTTGCCATTGGAGGGTATAGAAGGAATTTTTAGGGACTGTTTAGCTTCAGCATTTGGTAAAGCAGACTATCAATTAAACGAAAAACAAATTCAAGATGTTGCAAAAGCGGTTATGGATAGCGAGGCAGGAGAGCACTATAAAGCAGCCATAAGAAATAAAATTGATGAAATAGCCAAAGCGTCGGTTGATGGCACAGGGCAAGTAATTGCCGATGACGCTACAATTTCTTTTGTTAAAAAATATTTAACCCAGTGCGCTGAAGCTGGCTGTAGTGCTACTGATGTTGATGCCCAAGAGTATATGGATAAACTTTTTGGGGTTGATAAAAGTAAAAGGTGTTCTGTGGTAACTGACACCTGCTGTTATTGTGTTAAAAATTTAATGTCTAATGGTGTTCCTCCAAACTACCTTTCTAAAACATTTTCCAATCTTTTTTCAACTAACCTAGATAGTCAGTTGCCATACATAAGCAACCTATTAGACAGAAGTATTATAGAAACTTTATTTCCTGCAAATGAAAGAATTAGCCAGGTTTTAAACGGGCCAATGCTTAATGTTTACGACGCAGTTTTTAAAAATGTTTTAAAAGAAGATTTTAACAAGCAAATTCCTGGGCTTGATACTTTACTTAATAAGCAAATGGAAGACGTGTTGCCAGATTTTATGGTGGACCAAGTTACAAAAATAAACGCTTGGTTTGAGAATGCGGTTAGCTCAACTAAGTCCCTTGCTAAAAGCGCTTCTGATAAATTGGCCACTGGATTAGTGGACGAATTTGTGGCCCAGCCAATGCACGAATGGGCGCAGAATCAATTTGACAAACTCGGAATTGGTACAGAGCATCTAACTATCGGTGAGTGCTTTAGAAATTTAGAGAGGGGGTATATTTATACAGCGAATAATGGCAAAACCGACAAGAACAGCTTTATACTTGATGCTCAAAATTATAATAAAAATCCAGACGGTAGAGAGCCGGGAAAATGTTTGAAGATGACGTTAGGGCAAATAAATCAAGTGTACAAAGCTGATTTAGAAGTTCCACAGAGGTTTAATTATGTAAACTCAGAGGATATAAACTCCAAAATAATTGAACACTCAAACCCTGGACCAGTAGAATATCTTGATGGAATGATGGCGGAACTGTCCAGTCCTGCTCAAACAATTTGTGAAAATGCTGGATATACTTGGGAATCTCCTATAAATGGTGGCTCTGGGTGTTGGAAAAAAGACGATATTGGAAAGGGGGCCAAAGCGGCAGTTGATACTATTTCTGATATTCACAAAACAGGAACATATATAGCTGGTGGATTAGTTAGTTATGCTGAAAAGCTTTCGGTTGCTTTTGCAGAAACCGCCTTACAGTTTGCTTTGGCTTATGCTCGGGTTTTTGTGGAGGATAATTTTATAACTCCGTTGTTGGGCTATTGGAATACAATTTCTGGGTTTCAACAAGGTATGGAGAATTTTTTAACCACTTCTGTAAAACAGCTTTTGCCAGCTCAAATTTCTGGGTTTTTGCAAAGCAATATAAGCGAGCAACTAACGCAGTTTTGCGATAAATACAACGACCCATCAACAAAAAAGTATGGGCCTGACACAGAAAACGGGGATTGCCCTGCAAATTCAGCAGAAATTACTGGAGAGTGTACGCAGATTGATTTAGTGTTTACTTTGTCCTCGGGCGTCACATGGAAAGGAAGCGATAAAGTTGTTCAAACGGTTACTGTGCCCAAAGAAACAGGAGATGCAATTTGTCGGCTTGAAAAACATTTAGCAACCACTCCATGGGAAGAAATAACAATGATGTGTGAAAAAGAGTCAGGAGGAGAATTTAAAAGAAAAAATCTTTCTGAATTTGAAAAAAGGCTTTGTAATAATGTTATAGACACTTTGAAAGCGCCACTTAATGAGGCATTGCAAAATGTTTGTGAAAAAGTAGCTGGCGCATCAGTGGATGAATGCAACATCAACAAATTATTTGCAAAGCCGTTGGTGAGCATGTTCTTCCCGCACCTTCCGTTTGCCACTATAGATGCGTTTATAAATGGCACGCCAAAGAATTTGATTTGTGGAGATTTACCGGTTTTGTCGGGAGGTGTAAAAGCAACCACTCTTTGCGCAGGCGCTTTTGATAATAAGTTTGGATTTTTCCCAGTAGTAAAAGATGGCTTGTCAAAAGCACAAAAAGATATAATGCCTTGGTGCTTTTTTATAAACTATGCTTGCAAGAATCCGCTAACATTATCATCGGGCGATTCAACCGTTGGTGGGTTTATAAAAAGTTCAGTTAATGCTTCTTGTAATGTTTTAGATGACCAGCTTTCTAAGGGCGCAGATAGTACATGCAAAAGTAATATTGGTGAATGCTTTGGCCAATACTATTACCCCAAAGGCAATATTTTAAATGGGGGTTGTGAGGTAGAAAAAGGGGCCTGTAACTTTTGCAATACATTGGCGAAAAATTCCGTTTTTTATACTTTAATATACGAAGGAGTTGAACATAGCATAGGGGCAAGAAATGGAGACCCACAAAAATTGAAGCTAGAAAAAGAATTCTATGCCCAAATGCTTAATTCTTTTGGGGAGCTTTCGGGAGATATTAGAGCAGTTGCTAATAACAGGGGCTTAACAGGGGCTGACTGGGCGGAGGTTCTAGCGCTAGTTCCTTTACCAAAAGATTTGCTGAAAAATATGGTTGATGGAAATTTTTCTAACATATTTAAAATAGCGATTAAATTGGCGGGGTATAGTATAGAAGAACCTTCTCTAAAAGATGTTCTTAACAAAGATGAAAACTTAGGCAAAACTCCTTTTGCGGTTTTAAGAGACAAGGTTTGCATAGACGCAATTAAAAATTTTGAAAGCAAATATTCAGAGTACACCCTTGAATCACTTGAAGCCACAGATGTTGTCAATAGCATACGCACGGCTTTGCCTTATTCTTTAGAGTCAGTGGAAACAGTTTCGTTTGCTGAAGTGGTTAAAGCTTTTGGCAATACTGATGTTGGGAAGTCAGAAATTGGCCAAGCGTATCTTTTATGTAAAGTTCTTGATAAAACTCCCCAAGAAATTGCTGGGCTGGACTTTCCCCTTAAATCATATATTAAGCCCGATGAGTTTAAGATTATGTTTGAATTACTCGACGAAACATTAAGCGAGGGCAGTGAAGCAGATTGTCGGGATAACGAGGATTTCTTTTTTGAAAATGGCCAAGCAATGTGCTGTGACCCAACAATGGGAATTGGCCGAGGGCTTTGCTACAAGGTGGGTGAAAAACCAGCTGGCTTAAACTTGTTGCTTGATTACATGAACAACAAAACCCCCATAAGCGCTTTGGAAGATGTCCAGCAAAAGCTTAATCATCCAGGCGAAGCGTTTCCGCTTACTCTTTTGGTTTATGATCAGTATGGATGCTTAAAGGTAAATAAAACCATTAGAGAGGGTTGCTCTGGAACAATACCATCAGTTTTTGATAACGTGGGATTTAACAGCGTTGTTGATATAATTAAGCCAATAGAAGCAGCAGATCCAGATATAGTTATTACCGAGGGAATGAAGGTGAGGGCTTTTGGAAAGATTCATAAAGATAAAATAGTTTCTGGCATGACATTTAATATTGACTATTTTCTTTATCGAGACGTAAGTAGTAATTTAGTGTTTGTTTTTCAGGGCGCCAACCAAGTGGCGAGAAAATTTAGCCAAGTGCTTGGATTTATGCAAACACCAATTGGAGATATAATAGATAAAGCTCTTGGCAAAAATACTCTGGCAGATTATATTTGCAACGAAGTAGATCTTGTTATCCCTGGCTTGTGTGACGAAAAAATAAGCGAAAATTGGAACATAGCATTAAATCGGAAAAAAATTATCGATATTTTAAAAGCAACGCCAGTTGATTTAGCAGCACAATATCTAAGGAAGCCATTATCATTACCAGATATGTTTAATTGCCACCCCAAACCATTTGGCGGTTGCAAAACAGGCGAAAGGTTAAAAACCAATGTTTTATCAAGCCTTAATGATGATGAGTGTTGTGTTGATTTGGGTGATAACGGAAGTATTATGGACGCTATGGCAGCCAATACTGCTTTAGGGCAACCGTTGATTGATACATTCGGGGCTTTAACTGGACTTGATGCTGTTTTTAAATCAAAAATCGCAGACCCGCTAGAGCAAGCCAGAAGTTGGGCTGAGAGTGGCGCGAAAGCTGGGGTTAAAGCTATCCAAAATGGATTAGATAATGCTTTGGTTGATTGGCCAGCTAGCATGGCACCTAAATGGCTAGCTGAATTTTATGGATTTAATGTTGGCAAGCAAACAGCCACAGACATTGCTGGTTCTTGTTACAATGTTGAAAGTACCACTGCAAGCTGTAAAGACCCAACAAACGAGATACTCAAAGATAAAGGCACAGATAAAGCCCAGTGTTGTATTTTAGCCAGAGGCCGATCGTGCCAGCCAAGATGCCGAGAAGTGGACTTAAAAGAAAAACAGTGTAATGTTTTAGCTGGTGAAATGGCAAATCCAATAAGAATTCCGGGCAATACCACAGCCAATGCTTGTTGTTTTGGCGGGGTTCTTACCCTTAACGACAAAACTCCTGTGGGATTTTGGTTAAATGGCGAGCCAACAGTTGATGGAACTTGCGAGGAGAAACCAGCAGAAGGATGCCCTGAAGGAAAAATAATAAATCCCAAAAATAGCAACCAGTGTTGCAGTCCGCAAATAAAGTTTTGTCAAAAAGCCAGGGCGGTTAATTTTGATGCTGGTGCTAAGTGCCGAGCAAAAGATGAAAATGCACAAACTTACGAAGTACGAGACGATGAGCTAGGCGCCTGCGTATTTTTTGAAGAATACCAGCAAACCCTTCCCCCAATTCCTTCCACCTTAAACCCAACCGTTGAAGATATGGGATTTTGCTGTTCCACGGTTAGCCAGTGTATTACAAACAAATTATCATCACACATAGAAACTTTAGCTGAAATGATAGCGGATGGAAATATTCCATTACAATCGCTCAAAAAGTAGAAACAATGAAACAAAACCAGTTTAAAAAAATAAATAAGTTCATTTGTTGCTTGGTGATTTTGTCATTGTTTTTGCAATTTGTGCCTTCAAGCCAGTCTGCCCAAGCAGCAGAGAGTATTGTTCAAAGAGCAGGTAATTGGCTAAAAAAACTGGTTACCAAAGTTGCTTTGCCCGATATTACTTTAGATGAAAAAGGCAATTTAAATGTTGGTTCTTTTAATTTGCTTGACAAGCTTGGTCCTGATTCAAATCCAAATGTAAACCCATTTTCGCAATTCAAATTAAGTATGGACGGCAAAGAAGTAAAAAGCCAGGTGGCATTGGTTGAGCCCAAACTTGAAAATGGGTGTATAGAAGAAGTTCTTAAAAATTCTTGCGGGGGGAAAACCGGAGTTGCGTTAGCCAAATGTATTGTGGACGCAAAGGCCTTAACAATAGCTGACGGGGGGTGTTCTAACCCCAAAGCAGGCGAGCTGACAATTCCAGATCCATACATTCCAGAAATTTGCGAGTTGTCTATTCCTTTGCCGGGCGATAATAAATGCGATGGCTTTGATAGTAAATGCGAAAGCAAGATATTGGCAAAAAATAAGGCGTGCATTGCTTTGAATAGGTTGCAACAAGCCGCTAGCCAAGAGGTTTATTCTGCTTATAAAATATTTAACGCAACAGATCCTTTTACAGAGTGTTTATTTGTGCGGAACTGTCGCACAAATTGTTCTTTAAGGGTTGGCGAATTAGCGTTTACGGTTTCTTTGCTTGATGTGGCTGCTTTATTTATTCCGGGCGGGTTTTTAAATGTGGTGCAGAAAATTTTAGACATTGCCAAAATGATAAACGAGGCGTTTAAAATTTACACTGCCATTAAAGAATTCTTAAATTCTGGGGTTGAATTTTTAAGCGATTTATTTAATGTAATGGGCCAGCTTTCATCAATGTTTTCAAGTTTTAGCAATTTGGGGTTGAGGTGGAGCGATGTTTTAATCTATGGTGGTGGAGCTTTAGCTTCTAATTATTTGGGAGATAAGGTGGGAGATTATAAAGTTGGGCCAGACGTAAACGGCAATATCGGCTGGCAAGATAAAGTAAAAAATGCCGCGCTTGGGGGTGGAGAATGGGCTTTAACTGCTGGGGACGGGCTTTTGGGTGGAGTGGCAGCGAGTGCGGTTTTAAATACAGGCAGGGTTAAGCAGGCGGTTAACGGTATGCAAGATATGCTGGCTAACTTTGCCCAAAATAATTTAAAATTTTCAGCAGCAAAAACAGCAGCTATAACCGCAAATGAAAAATTAAAAAAGAATGTGGACGAAATAAGAACAAGCTTTAAAAATGAAGAAGAATTTTCGTTTTTCTTTAAAACCGGGGGCACACAAGACACAGCAGAAACCAGCATAAAGAAACAGAATTTAGATAATATTTTAGGTGACTTTCAACTGTTCTTTCGTTCAGTGGACGAGTTTTTAAATGATGTTAAGCAAGCAAGCTCTCTAAAAGACGGCCGTCCTGTAAGCGATTTAACGCTTGGCGGAGGTTTAGATGAATGGAAAAATAGAGCTAAGCTTAACGATGAATGGGAGCTCAAAGTTGTTTGCGACCAAGGGATAGTAGAGCTTCCTTTAGGAGGGGGGCTTCCTGCTACTGGGGATCCAAATAAATATAATTGTTATGTGCCAGATATGGTGAAACCAATTAATGGAAAAATAGATGGCGTGTCTTGTAGCTGGTTAGATCTTTTCAAGACATATTCTGCAAACACAGTTAATCTTAAGGAATTTTTTCGCTTGACCGATCCAGACACTATTAAAAAAGCAATCGTTGGTTGTGATAATTTATCTCGACTCGATCCAACAAATCCTAATGGAGAAGGATCTTTTGATGATTGCGATTTAGAGTGTTATAAAAACATTAATAAAGATGATTGTGTAATAAATGCTGGCCAAAAAAGCTGGCGAGAATATTGGGAATCTTTGGGCTCGGCGCTTTATGGTCAGAAAGAATGGAAACGGCTTTGGGACACACAAATTTGCATACCAGATCCAGTAAATTGTAGCAAACCAATGGAGGAAGTTCATTCTAGAACTGTTAAAGCGGTAAACGAAGCGCTGTTTAGTTATAATATGTATAGCAATGCCCTTACCGACATACAAGGCGATCAAGGAGATAGTAAAAACCCTGGCATAAACGGGGACAAATGGAAGATTGACGAAGATGCAAAAGCAAGGAAAGCTGTCAATAGGCAAGTAGGATACTTTTTTGATGATATTAGAAGAAATACAGAATCAAAAGGAAGATACTTTTTAGAAAGAGCGTTTCCGTTAATAGAGGAAACTGCAACTAATCTTACAAGTTGCACTGATATTAATAATTTACCAGAATCGGGATCGGATAGTAGGTTTTGGAATGACGATTATTTTTATAGCAATGGCTGGCCATATCTTTATAATTGCATTAACACGAGAGACGCAACATGCGTTGAGGAGGAAGTAAGAAATTCTTATGAAGGCGAGGCAGCGTATGAGGCGTGGGATGAAAAAGTAAAAATTATCGTGGCTAACCAGCCAAATTTTAAGAATGTAAAAGAAGCATTAGAACTAGGAGTTTCTCCAGAGAAGCCGATTGTGGTTTATAAAATAGCTAAGGCAAATAATATCCTTGAAAGCATTAAAACAGACGCAAGCAAGATTGGAAACGATACAAGCTGGAACGACATTGCTAATAAAATTATTGACTCTATTATTTACGGAACTCCTAAGGATGGTTCTCCAGTCGGCACTGTTTGTTCGGACAAAGATTGCCCGGCAAGTGGCTGCGTAAATTTAAATTTAGAAAGCCATGTGGACTTGATAGATAATTGCGCAGGCGGAATTTACCAAACACAAGTATTTCCAAATAAGCCAGCTTATTTCAATTATGTAAATTGTTGCAAAAGCACAGGCAACAGCACGGCAAATCCTTGCTGTAATTATAGCTATCCTTCTTTTGGAAAATTAAATTGTGATGTTGGAGTAAGTAAATCAGGCGAGGATTATACATATTGGGCAAATAGGTGCGAAAATGCTTTACCAGTTGTGAAAAAATATAAATGCTCGGGAGCAAACTGTATAAGAGATGACGCAAGCGGTACATATTTAACATCAAACTGTAATGGCGATTGTACACCAAATATAGTTAAAAAATATAAATGCTCGGGAGCATCTTGTATAAGAGATGACGCAAACGGTACCTACACAACAGTAAACTGCAACAATGATTGTGTTGTTACGCCGCCAGATTCCGGTAATTTTAAATGCCGAGATATTAGCGATAATTTGGGCTCTGGCAATACTTGGTGTAAGTGCGTTGAGAGTCCTTTTGAAAGTAATTTGGCTTGCTCTATTCGAATGCTTGGCGATAATCCGCAACGCAAAAATTGCTACAGCACCGAACAAAATTGCATAGATATTGTGGGAACTCCAAATCCAAATCCAAAGTTTAAGTGCTCTGGATCGCCAAGCTATATATGTAATCAAGATTCAGCTGGCACATACAATTCGTTGGCGAATTGTCGCAATGCGTGTAAGAAACCAAATCCAAATCCGGGTAGCACTTTTTGCAGATATCTTATTGATTTAAATCCCTTAACTCCGTGGTGTAATTGTCAAGAAAACCCCCGCGACACTGATGCGCAATGCGTTTTTGTTAGAGGTTGTTACGGCACCGAGTCGGTATGTAAAGATCACGAACTTGCAGGAACTCCTATTTCTGTGTGTGGCAACGGAGATGTTGAACAAGGAGAGGAGTGTGACGATGGCAATACAAGAAATGGAGATGGTTGTTCCTCTAGATGCAGAAATGAGGGGAATGGTTCTGTGTGTGGCAACGGAGTTATTGAGTCAGGCGAGCAATGCGATGACGGTAACACAAGAAGCAACGATGGCTGTTCTTTTCCTGGGTGCCAAAACGAGGGTGGAAATGGTGGCCCTAAAGCATGCGGGAATGCCCCAGGTACCACTCAATGGTGTTTGTGTCCAGCAAGCTTGGTTAGTAACGGCATTGCAACTAATGCTTGTATAGAGATTTATCCAGATCCTTGTGTTTATAGGAATAAAGCTGAATGCGAAGGTAATATAGGATTTTTAAACAATGTATTTGCTAAAGTGAAATCCGCAATCCAGAAAGCTTTTAAGGTACCACAGGTTTTTGCCGCTCTTGATATTAATTGTGAAAACAAGGCGTTTTATGACAGCCTGCAGAAGTGTTATTCAACCAATGATGCAAAATATAAAGACGGTTTTAAGGCATTTAATGATGGCACGCAAATGGTAATTGATTTTGAGGCTAGTAGGGGCAGCTTAAGCAAAGCTATAGCCAGCTCCTCTGAAGCATTACAAAATGCGGGATTAAACTTAAGTAAGGCATTTGAGAAATTGCAAAAAGATTGGAATGCTACTCCAGATCCGTTTGTCTCAGAAAATCAAGAGTCAGCAACTGCTAGAGCGCAAATAGATAAAATTTTAGAATTAAAAACAAATTCTGAGGATATTGTAAACAACAAAATCCCAGAAGTTGTTGCGCAGATTGGGGTCGTGAAGGCCAATATTAAGACATTAAAAGATTTTATCGGCAAAGTGCCAGCAGGCGACAGCGTTGATAAATTGAACGCTATAATTAACAAGTTTGATTCTGACGATCCGAATAATCTGGGAGCTATACAAACCATTCAAGAAGTTATAGATTTTGCTTATGCAAAAATTGGGCCAAAAGACATTGGAGATAGCTATCAATGTGATTCTGGAAAGTGCTTAAATTCTGTGGCAGCAAGCACATTTTTATGCCGAATAAAATGTTTTGAGAGAGACAACGGCCGAAGCTTTAATCAATTAACAACTTATGTTGAAATTTTGGGGCATATTGAAAATGCAGCTTATGGCTTAATTCAGGCTGGGGAAAATATAAAAGCTATTGAGCCATCAATGGATATGAAACCAGTTACTGTGAAGCCGAATTTGGTTAATGAAATGGACGAAAGATGGCAGTGCTGTTTACCAACTTGTCATGTAAGCGACGACAGTTCTTCAAATAGTTGTCTTTATACGAGCTACTCTGTTGTCAATGAAGAAACGGGTGAAACGAAAAAGAATGCTGATACTTCTTGTAAAGATAATAAATGGACAACACAAAAATGCAAAGAAAAAACATCGCTTTTTGTTGGCCAGCGAGAAGGCGAATCTAATTATCAATTTTTTAAAGATAATTTGTTAGCAAACCCGCTGAGTACTTTAGAAGAAAAGTTTAGCGCAGTTAATGTAGCTGTTAATAATTATTTAATGGAAAGCGTAAAATCTGCTTTTGGTGATACAGCAAAAAATGAAGGATTGTTTTTTGATAGTGGTGACCTATCAAGCAAAGCTAAAGATAATAACAAAGGAGAAAAAGAAGATAAAAAATATAAAGAACTATCTGATGCGGTTTTAAAACAGGGCCGGTATATGTGGTGGGATTTAATTTGGGGCAACGACGCTGTTTCAAAAGAAATTATGCCCGCTTGCACCATTACCGAACAAATTTTAACCAATAATCCATTAGATATTGAAAACCAATGCAAGGACCGTTTAACCAGGCAAGAAGGTGGTGTTTTTGTGAACACTAATTTATTACCGCCATTATTGGGAGGAACTAATACTGTGAGTGGTTATAATGCGCTAAAAGATCAGTGCAAAGTTTTAACTAGTATTGACTTGGATATTTTAGACAACTTAAAATCTAATCCAACAACATATTTTGTTAGTCGGTATGCTGAAATTGAAAGAATGCGTCATCAAATAAGTGCTACGATTCGTTGTCCAGAGTGGTTTTGCCTTAGTCCAACAAGCTCTACATGGGGGGGGGCAGGAATGAACAAAGTTGATCCATATTGCAAAGAAGTAACTGATTTATATTGCCAGTCCGTACCAAATCCAAGCAAGGGCGCAATTTTATGCGATGTAGATACTAATGCGCCATTAGATAAAAAAGCAGGTCACAGAAGCATAACTCCTAGCGTTGTTTGGAGTGTTAATGAAAATATTATTGACCCAAAAACTCCGGTTAATGATGGTGCTAAACAGTGGCCACCAAATGGCGCATCTAATCACATTGCTATCAAAGATATGTGTATTCAAACTCAAGGAGAGATTTTAGAACTCAATAAGCTTGAAGCGCTTTATAATTCTATTGGCGGTACGCCAAAAAAATTAGACGCATTAACTGATGAGTGCAATACTTTATCCTATCAAGAGGACTTTGCCAGCGACTGCCGTAATTTTGATGTTTTGAAAGGCGTTTGGAACAACACGCTTATTGGCAATTATTCAAGCGACCCGAATTTTGATACTGATGTTGAAAATACCAAAGAAGCTATTAAAGGATTCTGTCGAGCCAAAACTGGTGGCAAGGTAATCACTGAAACAATTCAAACAGGTACAAGCATAGGCACATTTTTTGATTGTCCACTTGTTCTTGGCGATGATGTTAGAGTTGATTTAACGGGATTGAGTTGTGAAGATAACAATTGCACGATAGAATCCCAAAACGCAAGAGAAGTAGCTTTAAAATTATGTTCCCAGTCAACTACCGACTTAAGAACTCCATTAAATGAAATAATGAAAGTGTTCTCTGTATTGCTTGGAGTTAAATCATACACAACAGCCAGCAATGGCATTGGCGCTTTATATTTTGACGCTCAAAAAATCCGCCAGCAAGCAGAAAGCGTTAAAAAAATGATCGAAGAAGCTCCTAAAAAATTTGCAGAACTTTGGAACTCAAACGATGTTATTAATAAAATTGGAAAAGATAATGTTAAAATTAAGCCAGTAAAATGTATTGCTGGCCCAATGATTAGCTATGCTGGAGACGGTAAAGCTTTAACTGGAGAAAATGGCGGGCAGGTTTGCCCAAATGTGGGAGAGCAGTTTAGCCAGCTTGACGCCAGCTTTAGCCAGGTTAGGCAAAATTTACGAATGATTGACATGGCTAGAATACAGCCAATCACAGCCATTGGGTTTGGCAATATAGGAATTGACATTCCAGATATTGATAAGATTGACCCAGATCTAAACGAGGTGGTGGGTCCAATTTATAATCGAGCTTCTGAAATAAAAAACAAAGCCCAGCTTTTGTGGGCCTTAGCCACAGCTATAAATTATGCCAATGAAAATTGCACTTGCGGCCAAAGTTATTGCCCAATGCTTGGCAAAATTCCTTTGTGTGTTTCTGGGCTGCCTTTAACTTTAACCCCGCTAAAACAGCCGTTTTGCCACTTGATTTGGACTTTGCGATATCCGCTTGGCTCATTGGCTGAAAAATTAAAACAAGAATTAGAAACACAATGATTAAAATTTGGAAAATTATTTTAATAGCGATTACGATAATTGGGTTTGTTGGGTTTTTAGCTGTGGGGTATTGGTATAAAACAGAGGGGCCGGCCATGGCAATTGACTATAATTCAGGCACTGAAGTTGTTTGTGAAGAACCAATTCCAGTGGGCGTTGCCCTTGATACAACTATTAACTTTTTAGATAAAATTTATCAGCGCTATCAGGGAAACGCAATTCAAACTGCCTCAAAGCAAGTTGATGATTTAGTGGGAGCAATTGTTGGAGATAACGGCAAAGTTTGTGATTTTAACGGAGAGTGCAAAGCCCAGGTGGGTACTGGCGGGCCAGATTTAACAATTGGCGCTCAACTATTGCCTGGCATGGCCACTCTTGGGTACACCTATACTGTGCCGGGTTGTAAATTAAAAGAAGCCACAGGCAACCCTTGCCCAGACTTGAGCCCTTATGTTCAAAACGCAGGGCAGTCCCTTGCAAGCTGGTTAAACCAAGAAAAAGCCAACACTCTTTCGTTGGATGAAATGGCAAACTCTTTAAAAGCTCAGGCTGATAATGTGCATGATTTATTTGGGGGTGAAACCGCTCTTGTACCTTATGGCTTAGAGGAAAGCGGAGAACCGGCTGGGGAAACAATGATTAGTGAAGCGGACTTGGTAAAGCGGTATGTTAAGTATGTTGATACAAATTGGTTTACCCCAAACCCACAAAGAAATAATTGCGCGTTAAGCGAGCTTGATAGAAAAAGAATTGAACAGGGAACAATGGGTGATAAATATCCTTTACAGTGTTTGGAGGCCTTAAAAAAAGATATGTATGTGCCAAAGCCGTGGTCAGAAATGTGTCAAAAAGAATGCGAAACATTTAGCCAAAAGTGCAGGGATTGCTTGGCTAATTGCGAAGGCGACTCTGTGTACGCTGCATTGAATTGTAAAATTTACAGCTTGGGCAATGGTAAGGCAATGAACACAAGGTGCTATTTATGCTTAAGTGAAAACGATTGTACTGGAAATAAAAAGTGCGGAGAGGGCTGTACATGGGGAGATAGAATTATAGTTGATGGTAACCCAGCGCCAGAGTGTTACACCACCCCCCAAGCAGCAATAGGAGAAGATCCTAAATGCGCTTTTGTTCCTGGGCAAAGCAAAAACTGTTGCGGTTCGGTTTGCGCTGATGGATTTAATACTGTTTGCAAAGAGTGTTTATGTAAAGGGTTAGACCAAAATCAGTGCTTGGATTGGATTTGCGGGGGTAGCAGGAGTAACTGGGTTTGTTGCCACGAACAGCCAATTCAAAATCCGCAGTGGTACACATCAGACCAGGTTTTTGCAACCATTGATGTAATAGACCCAACCACAAGGCTTATTATTACCAGCGACACCAAGTTTGGTAAAACTTTTGGCATTTTTAATGATGTTTGGAACACACCTGGCGCTAACTTAGACAAAGATTTTATGGCCTTAGTTATGGCCAATTCTTATAGAGAATCAAAGTTTGCTAGCTCTATAGGAGGGTGTAATGTGGTTAATAGTACAACCCTTAAGCATATAAAAAAGGGTACTATTTATAATGAGAATGCATTTGGTGATGGTCAGTACAGCGCTTTAGTTAAAGTGATTAATAATCTTAATAGCATTAACATAATTATTGATGGTGAGAGTTATGGCTATAACTATGACTTAAACAAGGTGCCGGTATCCTGTCCTGCCCCTAGAGTTTCTATGGCTGGTGGAGCAATAGGCCCTGCTCAGTTTATTCCAACAACATGGTTGAAATATGGTCCGCAGGTAGAAACTATAAAAGGCGGGACATATAAGGCAAATCCATGGTCGCAGTATGACGCTTACTTTGCGGAAGCACTTTTCCTAAAAAAGTTGAAAGAAGACGGTGATCATAATGGAGGACCTCATACTGAAGGAGAGGCAGTAGCTCATTATATGGGATATAAAAGTCTTGGAACTAAAGCAGCACAAGATTTAGCCAATGAAACACTGTGTATAAAAAGGATATTTCAAACTCAAATTGACAATCATTGTTTTGAAGAAGAGAACAAAACAAATAGAAATTCTTTTTGTAAATTAGATTTAACTACTTACATAAGAAATAATTGTATTACAACCAAAACTGCGTTAAGAACGTTATTAGAAAAGTTAGTGTTTTGGAAGTAAACTTTAGAAAATGCCAAAAACTTTTAGAAAAATTTTTGTTTTAATTTTTTTAGCAATTTTGTTATTGCCAGCTATTAGTTTGGCTGGTTTAAGGTTAGAGCAAACCTACCCTGATATTGCGGGCATTACTGGGAAGAGCGAATCATTAAACACTGTTGTTTCGCAAGCAGCCAGCAATGCGCCAACAAACACCGCCTCTTTGATAAGATATATATTTACTTTAACAAGCGTTTTTTTGATTGGCTTGTCAACTTTGGCTGTCATAATTGCTGGGGTGCAGTATCTTACTTCTGCTGGCAAAGTGGCAGCCCAGAAAGAAGCAAGAACAAGAGTTTTGCGGTCATTTTTGGGCTTGGCAATTGTTATTGGCGCTAGCTTAATTCTTCAAATTATAGCGCCTGGTTTGAACATTCCCCAACTAACACATATAAATGATAGCGTTTCAAATGTTATTTTAATTTCTCAAGCAGGAATAGATGAATTAATTAAAAATGCGGATAATATTAACAAAGAACTTTTAGATAAATTGGCTGGCGATGGAAAGATAAAATATTTTGCCTCCCAATCCACTAATTTAGAGTTTAATTTTGGCAATTTAACTAAACTTTCAAATTTACCCAATGTTTCTTTTAGAGAGTTTCAGCCAAACTATATCGGGTTTTTTGGCAACGGAAAAGATAATATTAAAGTAAAAGCGTTTTCTGGCACTGGCTTTACGGGCATAGGCCACACCTATTCTTCTGTTAAGGGCTTGCAAGATAATGACAGCGCAAGTGGGGGTGTACCTGAAAAAGGAACAGTGCTAGGCATTACCACTAGCGGTGGCATGGAAATAACTTATTTCCCCTTGAGAATTTATCCAGTTGACCCAAAAAATAACAATAATATTTATTATTTTGACACCGAGGCTGTTCCCCAAGCCCAAAGGCCACCATTAGACGCGCCTTCAAACTATCCCCCGCTTTCAATATCAGTTGAAGGTTTAAGCGCTGGAGTTTATTTATATGGCTCAAACGACCCTGTGTTTCCAGAAGGAAATCAACAAATAAATGAAGATGAGGGTCCGTTTGGCGGGGTTGGAGGTTCTAGTGGTGGCACGGGCGGTTATTATCGGCCACCCCCAAGCCAGCTTCAGGGTAATGCGCCAACACCCCAAGGAAAATCAATTGGGGGTGGAGGCGGGCAAAGGTACATACAATTTGATGTGCCAAATTTTGCTGATACTAGCTTTAATTTTGACAAACAGGCAATTAGCATTGAAATAAAAAACAACAGGCAGTTAAAAGATAAAACATTACAGGATGATCTTTTGGTATTTCTGTTTCAAGGCGCATATTACAGAGGCCCTTTTAGAGCTTTTTTTGAAGAAAGAGAACATTTGCCCGCAACTACGCTTTATAATTATTCACTTGATAACAAAAATTGGTTTGAGGATGCAACAAAAATGGTTGAAGCTATTAAGAATGCTTTTGGGTCAGGAGGTTATGGAATAGGAGGTAATTTGAAAGCTGGCAATACCATAGAAGATTTAAACGATCCTGCGAAAAATAAAATTAAAATTAACACAACAGACGAGCAGGGCAATATTTTTGGCGTTTCTTCTGCTAGGGTTTTTCATTTAGCGCCAGTAGATAAAAACAGCTGTTATGCTGTGGCGCTTTGTAATGGCCAAAATTTACAAGGGTATTGTTTGGTTTTTACACCCAACGGGGAAAGTAATAATAAATGGATGTCGTTTTTCTTGCCAATGCCTTGGTTTGTGCCAGTGCCTATTCCAAAGGAACTTCCCAAAGAACTTAGTAGTGAAATGTTAGCTACTGTTACAGAAGGAGATAATATGGGGGAAAAAGAAGCATTTGAAAAAGAAAAGGATTTTAGAATATTTAACGATAGTATTGAGTCAATTGGCATTTCAGGTGATTGCGTGGTGGCTTTATATGACAATGCGCCAAGAGCGCCTAGCGAATACTGGGATAATCAAACCGTGGGCGCAAAATCAATGGTTTTTTCTAGGGGCGATATGGTTTCTGGCGCTTACACTGACGAAGGAAACATACCATATTTAAATTTAGAAAAGTACCAAATCCACAGCTGTACTTCTTTGTGGAGCGCTTTAAAGCTAGCTCCGCCCGACTCCTGCGTTTCTTCTATTGCCGTGTACCCTATCGTGTACCCTATAAAGTAAAAGCCAGAGGAGACCCGACCTCCAAGAAATCTTGAGCTCAGTTTTGGGGAGGTCGGGTCTCGGCTGGCTACAAATATGCTAATATAAAAATATGATGAGGATGAAAAAGTTTCTAATTCTTTTTTTGGTGGGGATATTTTTATTAAGTCCTTTGGTTGGATTGGCGCAGTTTAAATTACAGCAGACCTATCCAAATATTGGGGGAACGGACTTGGGAACAAAACTTGACGCAAACGGTAAGCCCATTAGCGTTGGCGCTAGCCAGAGCATCCCCACGCTGGTTAAATATCTGCTTAATTTAACGGTGTGGATTTGTATTTTGGCTGCTGTTTTAACATTAATAATTGGAGGTATTCAATATGTTGCCTCTGTTGGGGATGTAGGTAAAATGTCGGGCGCTAAAACGCGGATTTATGGCGCTTTGCTTGGTTTGGCAATTTTGATTGGTTCGTGGTTTGTTTTATATACAGTGAACCCATCGTTTGTTCTTCCAAAAATTTCTTACACACCAATAAAACAAGGCATAGTGTTTTTTACAAAGGACGGTTATTGCCAGTTTATGGGGAACAGAGGAATTGGATGCCCAGCAGGGGTTTACGATGTTGACCCCTCTATTATCAACGATTTAATTCAAAGCAACCAAGCCAAGTTTATAAACTATAGTAACCCAGACTTAACAACTGGCTTTGGACCTTTGATTTTTTCTGGGTGTGGCCCCGCTTCTGATACAAGTGCTGGTGGTAGAATAGAAGGGACAGCTGATTCGTCTATTCCAAAAGTTATAATAAACAAGCTAAGTTTTGGTAATTTGGACTTTGCTGATTTTCAGCCACACACTTTTGCTTTTTGGGGTAAGAAAGCCCAAGGCGCTAAACTTATTTTTTATAATCAACCCGAATATGCGCAGGTAGATGAAGTCTCCACTAACACCGCACTGAAACCCCAGGTTTATGATTATAGGGGGTTACTTGACGTAGATGGAAATGTAATTACTACTATTTTTTGCACTGAAAAAAATGACAAAATTAAAGACGCAATTGTTATTAGCCCAGATTGTTTTGCAAATTCTGGTGATAAGTTTGTTTCTCCCTATAAATATAAATTTATTACCCAAACATCTGCGCATTATTTAAACGCAGCAAGATATTTTAATAGAACAAGCGGTAAAGAAGTTAACGATAAATTGGCTATTGGTGAAAAAGTTTTTTTTAATCAATGTAACGAATTGAGTGGGGGTAAACATTTTGATTTAATAGATGACCCAACATTTCGTAGTTCAGCTATTGCTCCAGCTCCTATGGCAATAAACCATCCTCCGCTTTCTGTGAAAATCACATGGACAACCCCCGGGGCTTATTTGGTAGACACCACTGGCGACGAACGGTATTTTGACACTTCAGCTCCAGATTTTAAAAATCCCAGCGTGAACTTTGACCAAAAAGCCGTAAGCGTAAAAATTATCAACGACACCCCAGAAAGGATTTACGTAGATGAAAGTGGCGCTCACACAACTCCACCCGAATACCAGGACTTTCTGGCTATTCTCCACCAACAAGACAACTTTTCTAATAGATTAAAGGTGTATTTTGAGCAAAGAATGTATAAAATCAAAGGAAGCATTAAATCAAGTAAAACATCAGAAAAAGCATTAATACCTGCCTATAATATTTGCGGTTCACCAGTGCTCGAAAGCTTTCTTGATCCTACTAAGAAGTTATCAGACGCTAAAGTATCTTCGCATGATATCCCGCCCAGTAATCCCACAGTAGAGAGTCAAATTTTTAAAGTTGATCCCGGTAGGTATCTTTTTTGGATTGACTATAATTTTGGCCACTTGCCGATGGTGAGTTTTGATGGTAATGGCAAGGTTTTGTTGGTGGGTGGAAGCAAATCATTGAATAGTGAAAATATCACTACCCCTCTTAATGCTGACGAAGTAACATACGGCGTTAAAGAAGAAAGTAGATATGGAAAGCTAGTTAGCTCGCCTGCCTCAATAGAAGTTTTTGAGTTATCCCAAAACCCCGGCGCTTCTGGCGAATGCCAAGAGGTTAAAATTTGCACAGAAAAAGGCGGGCTTGGGGATTGTTTGGCTTATACATCAGAGAATAATAAAGCAAACGAACCAAACATTGTTTACTACCCAATGCCTTGGTATTTAAGAGTGCCCTTGCCAAATGAGGCAAACACTTGTCCTTCGGCCTGGCTTCCATCTTTCAAAAAGCCCGATGGCTCTTCACGTCCGCGAGTTTTTGAAAACAATATAAAATCGATTGTTATTAAACCAGAAGGCAAATGCGCTGTGGTGCTTATGGCAAATGATGATGAGGCGCGAAACAGCGTTTTTACCAATTCCGATTACAACTTAGACGATAACGAAATTGGTCAATGCGGTTCGCTTGCCAGGTTTGGTGGGTGGTTGAGCTGGAACTGCGCTAAAACAATCGCAGTGTACCCTATTAAATAACAAGCGGGATTATTTGACAAATTGTAAAATATATTATATAATATAAGAGGTATTTTAGATCTTTAAAAATCGGGTTAAAAGACGATTTTTTTGATTATAAGGGTTAATTCTTGGGGTTTTGGCTACTTACTTCTTGTCATTGTTGGCAGGGAAAGGAATTGAAATGTTAGTTTTTATCTTTATTGCTGTTGTTGGTTACTTTGCTTTCCCATGGATACTTTCTCATATTATTGGCGGACGTCAGCATGACCTGAGGATGCCACTGTCAATTTTTATTGTAACCACCATATACTCTTTTGCGGGGGTTATATATTGGCTAGGGGCTCATCATAGAGGGTTAATACACTGGGTTGTTGGAATTGGGTTTATAATCCTATGGTTAGGGATTTTTGGAAAAGTTCGAATCAAAAGACCAGCACCTGGGTTTATTGGATTAGGTGTGGCACTTGGTACTCCTGTAGCTTACGTTTTTCAAGCCGGAGTAAACTGGATTTG
The DNA here is from genome assembly GCA_030648255.1 of bacterium. GTDB lineage: Bacteria > Patescibacteriota > Minisyncoccia > Minisyncoccales > CG1-02-41-26 > STD1-80. Next base: position 8,239 of record JAUSHZ010000028.1, on the reverse strand, counting down.
GCAAAGAGGGCAAAGGTATGTTGGGGTTGATATGATTGAAATACCAGCCCAAGTCGAGAATAGGGTATTAACTTTTGAGGGAATACCTGCTTTTAAAAATAAAGAGGCTAATAAAAAAGCCTCCTTGCCAGCGGGGTCCATCAAAGTTAATTACGCTATTAGATGGCGAATTAATTACGAGAACCCAGCGACGGTTTTAAGGTTTTTCTGGTTGGGGCTTACTGGCGGGGTATTCGCCTACTTATCGGACAAGGGCTCTATTTTTTCTCAAGTCCTTAGGCAGTTGGCAAAGAGAGAGGAATACGAAACTCTTTTACAGGAGGATCCGAATATGTTCGTTCCTCCAATTGCTCATTTATTGCTTGGTACTCCTGAGGGGGAAATGCCAAATATTCCTCCTGAGGGAATGCCCGATGCTTTGGGACTTGGCTTATGGGTTGAGTCCTTCGGTTTAGTCGATGTAAGTGTAGATAGAAAGGACGGAGCAGAGGTAATTAAGGATCGCATGACTGCACAGGGAATTGCAGCTATGGTAGAGGTCCTCAAGGACTCTGGTCTTTCTGAACAGGCTATTGAAAAGTTCATTGCCCTGCAAAAAGGCGCTACAGGAAATGTGCAATTCGGAAAAGCTTTTCCGTTCTTTAATCAGGGCGGAAGACAAGGTCAAAATGACGATGACGATGACGATGACGATAATCAGTCATAATTAAGTCATCACATAATAAAAACAAGGGAAGCAGTATCTGTTTCCCTTGTTTCATTTTATAAAAGAAAATTTTATTCTACTGGTTCCCGATAGTCATCTGGTCCTGTTCTTTTTTGCTCGGGAAAGAGTACTTTCTCTTGAACCCTAAGGGGTTCTTTTCTTTCTGTTTGTATTTCAAGATTGTCTTTATGGTCTAATATTTTTATTTTTACCTCTTGGGCGATTTGTTGGGCTTTTGGCGTTTCTATTTTGAGCTGTAAGGAAAGCTCTTCAATAAATTTTTCAAAACTAATTTCTACTGTTCCAACTTTTTTTATTAATTTTCTCAAAATAAAGGCATTGTCTGGTGCATTGCTTTGGTGTAGTTTTTCTGCCTCTTCTTCTGTTTGAGTTAACCTAAAATTATTCAATATTTCTTCTGTTATTTCGATATTATTTTCTGGGAAAACAATATTTTTAATTTGGTTCATATATATAAAATTTAAAATTAACTATATAAAATTCATATCTGTTTGTAGTATGTGTAAAAATCCATCAATCTTTGCTTTTCCTGCTGCAGTTGCATAGGAGGGAGTTCTAATTGGATCTGTAAGGACGTAATTATAGGGTGTTTTGGCGTTGGTCGTTGGATCAAAAAACAACGACCTGAAAGACGCCTTGTCAACTGAATTTGCCTTTTTACCGTAAGCCTTTACTTGAGCTTGGTTCATATGTTGGGCAATTTCGGCAACCTCATTAACGGTTTTCCCCTTCAGTGTATCAATTTGGAACATCTTTGAGAACTTTTCAGGGGTAGCTTTTTCAACTGCCTTTTGAGTCATTTCTTTTTTGTACTTTTCTTGTTCAGCTATTTTATCAGCTGCAGTTGGAACTGGTCCACCAGGAGGGAAAGATATCGCCAACCTTTTCTCAACTTCTTTAGCAAATTCTTTTTTGTCTGATAGTTCATATGCTAGATCAGGTCTGGCTGACGATAAGTCTCTGCCAACTTTTTTGTCAATCCAACCAAACTCTTGAATTGCCGCTATATCAGCTGGTTTTATTTCTTCTTGCTCTTCAGCTTTAATGCGCATTAAAGCCATGAGATTACGAATATCTTCTTGGGTTTTTGCTGGATTTTTATTTATTCTTTCAACAGCTACGTTTCTGTCGTCCTCACTCATCTCTTTAAGATCTTTCATCAAGGCTTCAGTATCAAGCTCTTTCCTTCTTTCTTTATCAGCTGTACCAAGCTTAGCAAGCCCAAGGCGTTCAGCTCTTTTTCTCTGTTTATATTTAGTGTCCTCTTGATATTTTAACCCTCCTGCCATCCCCTCTTTTGTTAATCCACCTCTTTGCTTGGCCCAGTTACCAAGACCAGCCCCTATGCTAGATATTATACCCTCTCTACCGGGAGCGCCCTTTTCACCTCGTGCTTTTTTGTATCCCGCACCAATGGCGGCCAGTCCGCCTGCTGTTGCAACTCCAGCTACAGCGCCAGCCTTGGCGCTAAGAGCCTTCTCTGCTGGAGCCATTTTACCTCGAATAAGCCCTGGCACTGTCTTCGCTTTTGTGGCTAAATTATTAGCAGTATTCATTATAATTCCACTGCCTGCCGCCTTTATTTTTAGCGTTGTTATAAGGGCAATTATCATAAAAACAAGAGTGATAAGATAGGGGCTTAACGCCGCGCCCAATCCGTTTGTTGTTATATCTGCCCCGCTAACCTGGCCTGTTTTTGTTTGAATTAGTAAATGGTTTGCTAAATAAAGAAAGAACGCAGCTGGTATGCCAACAAAACTCCAACTAACAAACCAGCCCCACCATTTTGTGTACCATTGTTTGGAGAAATCAAAAATACGCAAGAAAAACGCCAAAGGCGATAAAATAACTAAGATCCAAATTATAAAATGACGCATCAAAAGAATAAATCCAAAAATCATTAACACAGAGCCAGCCACAATACCATAAGCAGACATTAGAAGGTACTCACCTATTACACCTCCAATGTTATCTTTTAAGGCACTTTCTTGAATTTCACCCATTGCTTTGGTGGCTCCTGTGTAGGAATCAGAGAGCTTGTCAAAGTTAACTTCTGAAAGAAAGAAGTTCATTACTATATTTGAAGCGTCAACTATTACCCCACAAATTACCGGTGTAAAGTTTATAAGCAAAGCCACTAATATTAGAGTTGTAAATGTTTTTTTTGTGTTGAAGTTGGCAAAATTTAAAGCCGTGGCTAGTCCAATATAGGCCAAGCCCAGGATAAAAAACATATTGGTTAAATCACGCAGAAGTGTCCAGCCAATTTGGATAATTGCATTATTGGCTGGGTTGGTCATCGACATCCCTTGGGTAAAAACGGTTCCACCAATACCCCAATTTAAAAAGCTCAAGCCCAAACCCATAAAAGCTCGGCTTAATGCCCAGCCAAAAACAAGAACGCCTCCAATTAATGATAAAGCAGTCAGCCCCTTAGCAAGATATCCTGCAGCAACTGATGTAATCCCCATAATTATCGGAGCAACCACAAACGGTAAAAACCAAGCAGCCGCAGCTTTGGCTGGGTAAAGAATAAACAAAGAGAGAAAAGCCAGCAAAGGAACTGCAAAGCGTTTTTTTAGGATTTTTTCTTTAATTTTTTTAAACATTTTAAGGCGTCTACTTTTTAAAAATTATTTGCCAGGTTTTGCAAAACAAAGCAAATGGAAAATTTTTAGACCTGGCTTGCACAACATTAAAAGCATTATCTTTGGCTAGGGCTTCCATTTTTTCAAATTTTAAATGCTTTGTGCCAGCCCCAACTGAAAAAAGTTTGAAAAACCAAAGTAATGGCTTAACAACCGGTCTGTAATGGTCAATTGATATTGTGTCAATAAAAATTAAACCGCCTGGTTTTAAAACGCGACGGCATTCTGTAAAAAACTTTTCTGAATTTAAATAATAAAAACTGTCAACGCAGGTTATTAAATCAAAATAATCATTGGGGAAGGGAATGCTTTCGGCTTGGGCAATTTGAAAATTGGCATTTGGGATTTTCTTTTTTAAAGCTCTTTTTATCATTCCTTTGCTTTCATCAATGCCAAAAATTTGCAAGTTTGAACTTTTATTTTTTTTAACAAGTTGCTTTAAAAAAGCGCCTGTGCCACAGCCAACATCTAAAACAGCACTGTTCTTTTTAATGTAGGGAGAAATGAATTTTACAGCGTTTTTGTGGTATGGTTTTAAAATTGGGCCAATAAACCAACCGTCGTAGTATTTAGCAAAATTATCGTAGGGAGATGACATAGATATTTATTTATTGTGTAATGTTTTAAACGATTTTGCAAGACATAGCCAGTTGTGGATAGATAATGTTTCTGGGTGTTGGGAGGGGTTTTGGGCTAATGAATAAAGTTTTTTATTTTTGCTGGGGAGAGGAAGTTGACTTCAGTGGTTCCAAGAGTTGCTTTTGCTGAAAGCCCAGAAAAATTAACCATCAAGCCGTTTGCTGGTTTATATTTCTTAATAAAGCTTTGAAGCCCAAGCGAAATTTTCGGCACCTTTAGTGTTGTTTTCACCTCAACTGGCGTTATTTTTAGGCCTTGTTCTATTATAAAATCAACTTCAGCTCCTTGTTTAGTTCTCCAAAAATGTAAATTAAAAAAATTATCTTTTGAACAAGCAAAAAGTTCTTGAAAAATGAAATTCTCTAATAAAGCACCCTTGTCAATTCTCTTATTGAATGGTTGGAAGTTTTCTAAGAGATAGTTTCTTAGACCATTATCTAAAAAATAAACTTTCTGGTTTTTTATAATCTCTTGTCTAGGGTTATTAAAATAAGGGGCAAGCTGATAAAGCACAAATGTTTCCTCTAAAACACTTAAATATCTAGAAATTGTTCTTCGGTCTATTTCGGTTATAGTTGATATCTCGCCTAAATTAACTAACTGCCCGATTTGGCTCGCTAGGAGTTTAACGGTTTTAGTGAATTTAGACTTATCATCAATCTTTAGAAAACCAATAATATCTCTTTCAATATAGCTGGAATAAATATCAGCTAAAACAGCGTTTTTTTGCTCTGGGTTTGAGGTTAAGACAACCATGGGGTATCCTCCCCAAACAAGATATTCGTTAAGAATTTCGTTAAGTTCGGCTTTATCAAAATCTGGTAAATTTTCTTTTCCCGTTAATGCATTTAATAATGCTTTATTTTTTATAGAAACACATTCTTGAAAAGAAAATGGATTTAAGAAAAAAATTCTTTTTCTGCCAGCTAAAGATTCTTTTATTTTAGAAAAAAAATAAAGAGAGGCAGAGCCAGTTAATATTAGTTTAACATTCAGGTCGCTGTCATATACGCCCTTGTAAAAAACGCCTGGGTTTTCAACTTTTTGCGCTTCGTCCACGAAAACATAAATTTTTTGTTTTTGGGAACGGCTTTTTAAAAAATTGATAAATTGGGTTTGATCTTTTACTGCTTCCCAGTCCTGAATAATATCTAAGTTAAAATAAAAAACATCGTTATGGTTTATTTGTTGTTCTTTAACGAGCCATTCCATTAATTGTTTTAATAAAACTGTTTTACCAACTTGTCGTGGGCCCAAAATAACTGTTATTTCTTTTTGGTTAATTAAATGTTGAGCGATTTTATTTTGACCATCTCGCTTAATAAAAACTTGTTCTTCTGCCATAAATTTGATAAAAATTACTATTTGTGCTGTCTGATGCTATTTTAGCATTACTATATTGACTGTCAAGTGTTTTTTAGCATAAAATTAACATATTCCACTAATTCAATGTTTTTTGCAAGGCTTAGCCAGTTGTGGATAGATAATGTCTCTGGCCGTTGACTTGGCTGGATATTATTTTCTAAAAGCCACTGGCCTATTTTTTCTTTTTCGCCGAGTTTGGCGAAGTTATTCAGTAAGGTTTTTCTAGGGTGGGAGAAGCCGAGGTTGACCAAGTTTTCTAAGGCGTTGGGCTGTTGAAGCTCGGTTTTGGGATCCCTAAAAACCGAGCTTCCACAGCTTTCTAAAACCGAGTTTCTTGGAATTAACTGTAATATCGCAGAATCAACTTTTGGCTTGGGCCAAAAAGCGGCTGGGGGGACAATATCAATTATTTTTGGCGTTGCATAAAGCTGGCAAAAGATCGCCAATTTATTCATATGGGGAGAAATAGCAACAATTCTCTGCGCTACTTCTTTTTGCACCATTACTACTATTCGTTGGGGTGGATTTTCGCTTTGTAGAAATTTCATTATAACAGCGGTTGCGATGTTGTATGGCAAATTTGCCACGAGCTTGTAGCTTTGCTGTGGAAGCTCGGTTTTGGGCTCCAGAGCTGTGGAAGCTCGGTTTTGGGCTCCCTTAAAACCGAGCTTCAACAGCTCTAAAAACCGAGCTTCAACAGCCAACGCGTCTTCGTTTATTACTTCAATATTAGAGATATTTTTTTCTGCCAGATTTTTTTTCAGTATCTCTGACATCTTTCTGTCTTTCTCAATAGCGATTACTTTGCTGGCTCTTTTTGCTAATTCAAAAGTTAAAACCCCAAGACCTGGGCCAATTTCTAAAATAGTGTCTGTTGGCTTTATATTGGCTGTTGCGACAATTTTATTTAAAACACTTTCTGAAATTAAAAAGTTTTGCCCGAATTTTTTTAAAACAGCAATATCGTTTTCTTGAAGTATTTTTTTTATTTGTTGAGGGGTTAACATAGGGTTTTGGGCTGGCTGTTGAAGCTCGGTTTTAGGCTCCCTAAAAACCGAGCTTCAACAGCCATTGACTTCTAATTTTTGGATTTCTATGGTATTATAGAGCCGTTGAGAATAAAATACAAAGTTATTCCTAAACGCATAAAATTTATAAAGTACAAACCCGAGAGGTTGATAAAATCTCCATTTTTGTATTGTGTTTTGTTTGGTTTTTTGGTTGCTGGATTAGCAGCCTTTTTTGTTGGTAAAGACAATAACGGCCAAGCCCAAGAAAAAAACGCTATAGACAAAACCCCTTATTTTTTTTCTTCTGCTGGACCAAGAGCGGGCGCTATTGATTTAAGCGTTGTTGATGGTTCTGTTTTACAGCCCCAAAGCCCGCCATTTTTGGTTTCAGGCAAGGCGTTGGCTGATTTAATCGGCACAGCCGAAGGCAAGCAAGGAATTGAAGAATATGTGGTTACCGAAGGTGATACCATTGCCTCTCTGTCTAATAAGTTTGGCATTTCTGTTTCTACAATTACCGAGGCCAACAATTTAACAGCCAAGTCAGTTTTAAAGCCAGGCCAAACGCTTATTATTTTGCCAGTTTCTGGGCTTGTCCATTTTGTAAAAAGCGGTGAAACATTGAATAAACTGGCTATTCTTTATAAAGCAAAATCAGAAGATATAATTTCTGCCAACGATGTTGGCAGTGATGGATCAGCCATATTTGCTGGCGATATTTTAGTTATTCCGGGCGGGGTAAAGCCAAAGGCGGTTGATGTTAAAGCTTATCCAAAAGTGGCTGTTTCGAAAAGTTATTTTATGGTGCCTATTGCCAATGCCAAAAAAACTCAAGGTTTGCACTGGTTTAATGCAGTTGATTTTAGCAATGGCAGTTGCGGTGGGCCAGTGGTGGCAGCAGCGGTTGGAACTGTGCAAAAATTAGGAGCTGATTCTATCTCTGGTAATTATATTAATATTATTCATAGTAATGGCGTTGTCACATACTATGGTCATTTAGCAAAATACGCAGTTTCATCTGGGCAAAAAGTGAATCAAGGCCAAATTATTGGCTATATTGGCCACACTGGCTTGACTATTCCAGCCGGGGAAGCTGGGTGCCATGTGCATTTTGATGTGCGGTTTGCCACCAACCCCTTTAAATAGTTCGATAGCTGATTGCCTCTGAAATATCCAATGAATCAATTTTTTCTTTTTCACTTAAATCAGCAATAGTTCTGGCTGTTTTCAAAATCTTATGAAAACCGCGGGCAGATATTTTTCCAGAATCAACAAATCTTCGTAATAAATTGTGCGACTCGCTGTCAATTTGGCAGTGTTTTTTTATTTGCTCCACATTCATTTCGGCGTTGGTGGCAATTTTATCATTTTTAAACCTTTCATTTTGAATTTCTCGGGCTTTGGTGATTTTTGCTTTTATATCTTCCCCAGCATCTTTTGTTGTTTCTTGGTTGATAAGCTCTTCGTATTTTAAGCCAGGCACCCAGCAAAAAATATCAAACCTGTCAATTAAAGGCCCCGATAGCTTTCTTCTATATGACGCTATTTGCCCGGGCCCGCAAGAGCATTCTTTTTCTGGGCTTCCATTGTTGCCACAAGGGCAAGGATTGGCGGCAGCTATTAATGAAAATCTGGCTGGAAAACAAAAGCTTTGCTTTGTTCGTTGCACCATTATTTCGCCTTGTTCTAATGGCTGGCGCAAGCTTTCCGGTAATCTATACAGACATATTGCACTTTCCTGATAGTCTAGGGGCATATGAAAATCATGCCCAAATCAACAAAAGAGGAGAAGTATCGATGGATAAAGCCAATTTTAGACAAAGAAATATCAATTAAAAATATGGTTAAGG
>JAUSHZ010000006.1 GCA_030648255.1 bacterium | reverse complement strand
TCAACAAGCTCGGAGCAGGCAACTTCAACGGAGGAAGCAACTTCTACTCAGACAGAGGATTTGCTACATGGGATTACAAATTTAATGGCAGTGCCTTCTACGGTGCGGGGTGCGATAGATTTGTTTTGGACCTGCCCAACTTCAGCTAGCGCTTATATCATAAAAAAATCAGCGCAAGAGATATCCACAACAACTTGGGAGCAAGCTCAAACAATCAGCCAAAATATTGCGCCAAGACCAGCGGGCGAGGTGGAAACTTTTTCTGTGGATAACTTGTCAGCCGATAGCAAGACATATTTTGCTATAAAATACACTGGTCTTACCAGTGGAACTTCTACTGTTTCTAATGTTGTTTTAGCAACTGCTTGGCCGGGATTTCAGGATAATGGCGACACTTTAACTGACTTGCGAACAAATTTAACTTGGGCCAAAAACGCAAGTGATGCCATAAATAATTCTGGCGCAACCAGCACGCAAGACAATGCAAATGCTTTTATAACCAACCAAAGCAGCGATTGGCGAATGCCAAACTTTAAAGAATTAGCCAGTTTGATTGAGTACAAAGCCACAGCTCCAAGCGCTTATCCATTATTTGAAAATATATCTTCAGAAAAATATTGGGCTTCCAACAAAAGAGATGCTGGGTCTAATGGCCCTGGTGTTCCACATACTTATTGCGGTTGGCACACTGATTTTAGCAATGGCCAAATAGATAAAGATTGTTTTGACGGAAGCCAATCCCAGCTTTATCCATTTATGGCTGTTAAAGGAAATGCAATTCCAGGCGGTATGGAAAATGATGATTTTGATTTTACAGATAATAATGACGGCACAGTAAAAGACAATCGCACTGGCTTAATGTGGTTGAATGCCAGCCTTGCTGTGGTTTATGATAGTATTCACTCGGGCTTGAGCTGGCAAAATGCGTTTTATTATGCCAATAACGTTGTTTTGTGCAATGACGGGACTTTGCAGGGAACATATAGTATGGCTGGGGATTGCTCAAGCCACAACGGAACAAAGTATGATGACTTTAGATTGCCAAATGTTCAGGAAATGATGGAAATAACTAAATTGGCTGGGTCTGAAATCTTACCTTGGCAAGGTGGATACATGTATTTTTATTGGACAGCCACAGCATCGGGAGCCAATGACTTTTGGTTTGTGGGAGAGAGTGGCAATACGGGCTGGATAGAGCCTGGGGATAAGAGTATTAACCAAATGAATGTTCAGTTGGTGAGAGACCCATAGGAAAAGCCCCGCTCCAAGCAGGGCTTTTGTGTTTTTGGGGTGAAGTGCTAAAATTAAGAAATGTCAAAAGGGAAAAAATTATTAGTTATTGATGGGAATGCGATTGTGCATCGGGCATATCACGCCTTGCCTCCAATGCAAACCAAGAAAGGCGAAATTGTAAACGCAGTTTATGGTTTTTGTTTAATGTTTTTAAAAGCTTTAAATGAAATTAAGCCGGATTTTGTGGTGGCTTGTTTTGATGTTAAGGGCCCAACTTTTCGGCACGAACAATTTAAGGAATATAAAGCTAAAAGAGCCAAAGCCCCCGATGAACTTTATGCTCAAATTGATGTTGTTAAGGATGTTTTACGAGCTTTTTCTGTGCCAATTTTTGGAGAACAGGGATATGAGGCAGATGATTTAATTGCCACGGTTTGCTATTTAATGCAGAAAAAACAAATATCGCCAAAGCCAGAAATAGTTATTTTAAGCGGGGATATGGATAACTTGCAATTGGTTTCTGCAACCGTGAAAGTTTACACCATGCGCAAGGGCTTAAAAGATGTGGTTTTGTATGGCATTAAAGAAGTAAAAGAAAGATATGACGGCCTTTTGCCAAGCCAAGTTGTTGATTATAAGGCATTGCGAGGCGACCCGTCTGACAATATTCCTGGCATCACTGGAATTGGCGAAAAAACCGCTATTCAAATTTTAAAGGACTTTGGCTCCTTGGAAAACCTATACAAAGAAGTTGAAAAAAATAGCGAAAAGTCCAAGACCCTTTTAAAGACAAATCTTTTACAAAAAATTATTGACTACAAAGACCAGGCCTTAATATCCCAAAAGTTGGCTCAAATGGACAATAAAGCTCCAATTAATTTTAATTTAAAAGAAATTGAGTTTAAGGGTTTTAATAAGGAAAAAGCCCAAAAAGTTTTAGAGGACTTAGAGTTTTTTACTTTAATTGATAAATTTCTGGGACTGGGCACGCAAAAAAAGAGTTCGGCCATTAAAGAGAAAAAAGTTAAAGACAGTCAAAGCGAGCTTTTTTCTGGCTCGTCAGCAAAAAATGAAGATAATCTTGAAGAAGAAATTAAAAATTTAGGCAAAGATGGGGTTTTATCAAAAGAACTTGTGAAGCTTGAACTTGACTTGTTGCCTGTTGTAGGGCAAATGCAAAAAAATGGAATTAAAGTTGATCTTAAGGGGTTAAACAAGCTTTCTTTGGATTTTGAAAAAGAAATAGATATTTTGCAAAAAGGAATTTTTAAAACATCGGGCCAAGAGTTTAATCTAAATTCCCCAAGTCAGCTTTCGGGAGTTCTTTTTGATAAAATGGGCATTTCCACTATTGGGGTTAAGAAAACTCCAGGGGGAGCTATTTCTACAAACGCCGAAGAGTTAAAGAAGTTAGCCAAAGAGAACCCGATAATAAATTCTATTATAGAATATCGAGAATTTTTTAAATTAAAAACTGGCTTTGTGGATAGCTTGCCAAGAATGATAAACCCAAAAGATGGTCGAATCCATCCGCATTTTCACCAGCTTGGCACAGAAACTGGGAGAATGAGCTGTTCTGATCCAAACTTGCAAAATATTCCCACAAAAACCGCTACGGGTAAAAAAATTAGAGAATGTTTTATTCCAGAAAATGGTTTTGAGTTTTTATCAGCTGACTATTCGCAAATGGATTTTAGGGTGGCTGCTAGCTTGTCAAAAGATGAAATAATGCTGGGGTTTTTAAGGCAGGGAAAAGATATTCACCTAATGACAGCCAGTTTAATTTTTAAGATAAAAGAAACAGAGGTAACTGAAAAACAAAGATATTTGGCTAAGACATTAAATTACGGAGTACTTTATGGCCTAGGGCCCTATGGTTTTGCTGGTCGAACTGGCATTGATTTTAAATCAGCCAAAGAATTTATTGCCCAATATTTTGAAACATTTAAAGGTATTGCTGTTTTTGTTAAAGAGACAATTGATGAGGCAAAAAAAAATGGCTTTAGCCAAACATTGTTTGGCCGTAAAAGATTTTTGCCAGAACTTCATTCAAGAGATATGCGAATTCGCGCCCAAGCGGAACGAATTGCCCGTAACTTTCCGATACAAGGAACATCAGCCGATATTATGAAAATGGCTATGGCCGACTTAGCCAAGAAAAATGTTTTTAATAAAGAAAGTAAGTTATCTTTGCAGTTGCACGACGAGCTTTTACTTGAAGTAAAAAAAGGTAAAATAAAAGAAACGGAAAAAATACTAAAAAAAACAATGGAACAAGCGGCCTCAATAGGTGTTCCACTAAAAGTTGAAATAAAAATAGGCAATAATTGGGGAGAAGTTTAGTAATCCGTTAGCGAAAGCAAGCCAACAGGCGAAGCTTGAGTTTACGGAGACTTAACCCTGTGGATTATTTTTAAATTTTTAGCAAAAATTTTAAAACAGAAATTTGCAGAGAAAATTTATACTCCAAGGGGTGTAAGAACTTCTAAATTTCGCAACTCATAAATTCGTCGCTCAATTAAGAATTTCTAACATGAAAAATAAAATTATAATATTAGGGGTTGTTCTAATTTTAATTTTAAGCGCTGTTGTTTTATATTTTCAGATTTTTAAAAAATCTGAATTATCTAAGCCAAAAAAAGAACTCTCACCTGTATTAAATATATATAATTGGGAGGATTACTTTGGCACCAGCACAATTGCGGACTTTGAAAAAGAGTTTGGTGTAAAAGTAAATCTTCAAACATACGATAGTGAAGATACTATGCTGTCGGCAGTCCAATCAGACCCAACAAAATACGACATAGTTATTGCCAGCGATATTTTGGTAAAAGAAATGATAAATATGAAGTTACTATCTCCAATAAATATAAAAAATATTCCAAATTTTAAAAACATAGCAAAAGAATTTAAAAATCCTTTCTATGACGCTGGAAATAAGTACTCTGTTTCTTATTTATGGGGAACAAGCGGTTTGGCAATTAACCGAAAATATATAAAAGAGCAAGAGCCCAGCTGGGCAATCTTTTGGAATCCAGAATATAAGGGGAAAATCAGCATGTTAAATAATATGCAGGATGTTATAGCAGTTGCGTTGAAATACTTGGGATACTCCACAAATTCAGTTAATCCAGTAGAACTAGAAAAAGCAAAAGAGTTGCTTTTAAGACAAAAACCTCTTTTAAGGGGCTATGAGGACAGCATAACAATTATGGAGGATTTAGTTTCTGAAAAACTTTGGGCAGGCCATATTTATAGCGGAGATGGCAGCTTTGCAGCTGCTGAAAATGAAAATATAGAGTATTTAATACCAAAAGAAGGAGGGTTTATCTGGGTAGATAATTTACTTATACCAATTGGCGCCCAGCACAAATATACCGCTGAGGTTTTTATCAATTACATACTCCGCCCCGATGTTTCAGCTAAAATAGCTAATGATCTTTTGTATGCCAATACCAACGAAGCAGCTCGACAATTTACAAACCCCGAAATACTAGAAGACGCCTCTCTTTACCCGTCAGAAGAAGTTAAAAAGAAACTTGAATTCCCGGGTTACTTTGGCGCTGACCCAGCGGTGGCTATATATAATCAGATTTGGGCCGAGCTCCAATAAATCTTATTATTATGCTTAAAATTTCCTTAAGAAAAAAGATTATTTCCCTTTTTTTGTTTTTTGGGCTTTTACCCTTGGTGGTTACATTTTTTTTAGCTGTCACTCAAATTCAAAAATCCCTAAGAGAAATGGCAAACAACCATTTAATTTCTTTGGCCGACGAGGTTATGGGTAGCGTAGAAAAAACAATTCAAAGTATTTATACTAATACTGAGCTATTGTCTGCTAACCCGTTAATTAGGTCAAAGCAAGCAAGCAATGAAGAGAAACTATCTGAACTAAAAAAAATACAAGATTTTTACGGAATTTTTGAAGACATTACTTTAATTGACCTAGATGGTAATGTTATTATTTCTACCACTTATCAGTACCGGGGTGATTGGAAAAATAAGCAATGGTATCAAGAGGCAAAAGAGGGAAAAAGCTCTATTTCTCCTGCTTACATTATTTTAGGCCCCCATAAGGTGATTTTGTCTTGTGCAGCTCCTGTAAAAAACGAAGAAGGAAAAATTATAGCCGTGATAGCTGGCCAGGTGAATATGGAAAAAATTTGGGAAACTACCAATGGTATTGAGGTTGGAGGAGGAGGATTTGCTTTTATGGTAAACAAAGAAGGACGCTTTGTTGCTTACCCCCAAAAAGAAAAGATACTCACACTAATGTCCAACGTTGGTTTTAAAGAAGGAGTGCTTTCTAAAAATAGCGGAGTAATAACCTATATTGACGAAAATAAACAAAAGATGATTGGCGGAGTAGCTTCGTTTTCAGAGAAAAAATTAATAGATCAATTGGGTTGGCGGCTAATAGTTTCCCAGTCAGAAAGCAAGGCCTTTGCATTAGCTAACACATTTCAAAGGCAGGTAATTATAATTTTCTTGAGCGGACTGGTCCTTCTTTTAGTTATAAGCTATTTGCTTGGCAATAAGATTGTTGTTCCAATAAAAAAAATAATTACAGCAACAAGGAGAGTTTCCCTTGGAGAGCTTGAAATCAAAATTGCAATAAAAACTGGAGACGAAATTGAAGAATTAGCGGAATCGTTTAACAAAATGGCCGATGATTTAAAAATATCAAGAACCGGTCTAGAAGAGTCAAAAGACGTTTTAGAGATTAAGGTGGCTGCCAGAACCAGAGAGTTACAAGAATTAGCTAAAAGTTTGGAAGGAAAAGTGGGAGAGAGAACCAAAGAGCTTCAAAAACGGCTGAACGAATTGGAAAGATTTTATCGCTTAACTGTTGGGAGAGAATTAAAAATGATAGACTTAAAGAAAAAGATTAAAGAAGAACAAAAGGTTTGTAAAGTAGACTTAAAAGACCGCAATCTTTAGTTTTTAAAAAGTATGACTGTTATTAATAAAGAAGAAGTAAATAAAATACTTGAAAAAGAAGGTGAGGTTAGGGGGGTGGCCTTTCAGAGTATCGGTGATTTTGTTTTGAAAAATAAGGGGCAAGCAGGGATGGCAAAAACTGAAGCGCAAATGGAAGAATGGGGCATAGATTTTCATTTTTCTAAAATCAGCCCCATGGCTTGGTATCCTATTGGCTGGGGAGCTTTGTTTGTTCTGGCTACCCAAGAAGTTTTTAATTGGTCAGGACAAGATATTCGGGAAATGGGCGCCAATGGCCCGAAGGTTTCTGTTGTTGTAAAATTAACATTTAAGCTTTTCTCTGATATGAAAAAACTAGCTAGGCAGGTTCCGGGTTTTTGGCGCAAGAACTATACGGTGGGCGAGGTAGAGGTAGTAAGTTTAAATGAGGAGAAAAAAGAAATGACTGTACGTTTTAAGGATAGCTCCTTTCATCCATCATTATGTCGATATATTGAGGGGTTTACTGAAACCACTTTTCAATTTTCGCGACCAAAAAGCTCGGTTGTTAGTGTTAAAGAAACTAAGTGTTCATTTAAAGACAGCGTTCCCTACGAGGAATATATTGTTTCATGGACGTAAATTTAATAAAAAATTATTATGATTAATCAAAAAGAGATTCAAGACATTTTAAAAAAACAAGGAGATGTTCGGGGAGCGGTATTTCAAACCGATGCTAATTATGTTTTAAAAAAAGGCTCGCAAGGAGATCTGCTAAAAGTAGAAAATTTATTGAAAGAATGGAATGTTGGCCTTCAGTTTAAAGATGTTGAAGCAATGGGCTGGTATCCAATATCTTGGCGAACGTTTTCCCTTTTAGCCATTAAAGAGGCTTTGGGTTGGGACGATATTCAGATTAGAGAAATGGGCAAAAATGCTCCCAATGTTTCTATTATTGTAAAACTATTTTTTAAACTATTCCCTGATATTAAAAAGTTTGCCCAGCAAATACCTAATTATTGGAGAAAGCATTATACTGTTGGCGAATTGGAGGTAGGAGAGTTGGATAAAGACAGGCAAACAATGGTTATTTATTTAAAGAATTTTTCATTTCACCCAGTTTTGTGCCGGTATCTTGAGGGCTATTTTGAGCAAGCAACAAAACTTACTCGCCCGGAAGACTCGGTAGTTACGGCCAAGGAAATTCAATGTTCTTTCAACGACAATACGCCATACGAGGCATATCAATTAAGTTGGACTAAATAATTCTAATTTTAAAATGGAAACAACAAAAAATCTTTACCAGAGAAGAGAGAGAGAGTTAGTAGAGGACATAGTTGTTTTAGAGAAAGCTATTAAGAATTTTTGGGAAATTTTGCCTATTCCCGCGTGCACAACAAGCCCTATTTTTATTATTTTAGAAACAGGAAAAAGCTTTGACACTCTTTTTAATTATAAAAAAGACGAGCTTATCGGGGAAACATTAAAAAAGGTATCTTTTGATAAAAATAATTTTGAAGCGCTTCTTGACAACTTGAGCATTAAAAGAAAAGTTTCAAATATTGAGATAGCCCTCAAGGCAAAGGATGGAGATAAAATTTTGGCTCTTGTTTCAGCTATCGCTCAAGAAGATGATGACAGGGAGGCGTTTTCTTATCTTTTTTCATTTGTCGATGTTACCTTAATTAAAAAAACAGAGGAGGAGTTGCAAGAAAAAGTTGTTGCTTTGGAAAAATTTCAAAAAATTGCTATTGGCAGAGAATTAAAAATGGTAGAATTAAAGGAGGCGCTTGGAAGAAGCCATGAAGAAGTTAAAAAATTAATTCGCCAACTGGCGGAGAAAAATTAAAGAATCAAAAATATGGATAAAAAAATAGCAATTGTGGGGGGAGGCATAGCTGGCCTAACAGCCGCCTATCGTCTTAGTCAAAAAGGCATAAAATCAATAGTTTTCGAAAAAGAAGTTTTAATGGGTGGAAGGTTGCAATGGTCCAGCATTGTGGCTGGGAAGTTGTTGCATCCCTATAGCTTAGCCTTAATTAAAGAATTAGGATTGGAAGAATTAATTGTTCCCCTTGAGCTGTCTGATGTAGGAGCGTTTCTGCCAGATGGAAATGTGATGAAAATGGAGGATTTTCCAAAAGCAGTGGAGAGTTTTTCTCCTCAAGAGATGGCTTCTTTCCTACAGATAAAAGAATTTTTTGAGAAAAATCCAATTGATGCTAAAAATCCTTTTCCAAACCATCCAGAATTTAGAGAGATTTCTTTTGCTCAATATATGAAAGACTGCCCAGAAAGATTGAAAGCCTTGTTGGGAGTTGAGCTTAACTTTCGTTGGGTTAAGGATTGGAATGATATTTCAGCTGAATACGGTTTTATTTGTATGGCCCCCCTTTTTGTGGCAATACCCTTGGGAGAGATGTACACATTTGAAGAAAATCTCACAATAATTACCAGCGTTTTGACAAAAAAAATTAAAGAAAAAGGCTCGGAAGTTTTAACTGGTTCCAAGGTTGTGAGCATAAAGACAGTTGAGAATAAATTAAAAATAGAATTTGAAACAATTAACGGAAGAAAAGAGGAGATAGTGGATAATTTGATTATGGCTGTTCCCCTCCCTATTATTAAAGAAATATTTCCAGAAATAAAAATTGAAAGCGATATAGGGTATGTTAATGGGAAGTGTTTGCTGGTTGACGGAGAATTAGGGGAAAAATATAATAGGAAAGCGTTATTTGGCTTGCCTGGCAACCCTTTTAATGTTTGTTTATTAGTTTCTTTAAATCCCAAAGAGCATCGGGTGTATCCCTTAGACATAGAAAAAGAAGTTAGGCTTGATAAAATATATAATAACCATAGGGTTTTAGGAGAAAATGAATTAATTTCTGCTTGGCCAATAGTTCCCCCGAAAGGTAGAATTCCAGGAATTAAGACAAATATAAAAGGAGTGTATATTTGTGGTGATTTTTATCATTTTCCATCTCACGACACATCTGTAGCCACAGCTGAGATGGTTGTTGAGGAAATAATAAAAGGTCGAGAAAATTAAATTAATTAAAAAACAAAATTTTATGATAAAAGCAGGTGTTGGTAGAAGTAATAATATTAGCGCCATTGAGGCAGGAGAGGAGGCTTGCTCCAAAGCCATTGGCGAGGCAGGGGGAAAAGCTGATTTAATTATCGTTTTTTCTACTGTTGCTTATGAACAAAAAGAAGTAATTGAGGGGGTAAAATCTGTTTCAAAAGAAATTCCCTTGGTGGGGTGTTCGGATGCAGGAGAAATTACCACCCAAGGGCCAACTTCAAAGGGCGTGGCAGTAATGGCTTTGCAAGCTCATGGTATGGAGTTTAGTGTTGGGGTTGGCAATGGCGCTGACAAAGATTCGTTTTCAGCTGGAAAATCAGCGGCAGAAGAGGCAAAAAGAAAAGCCAAAGAGCCGTTTTCGTTATTCCTTATGTTTTTGGATGGTTTGGCAGAAAATGGAGCGGCGGCAGTGCGGGGGGCTCAATCAATATTGGGAGAAAATTTTCCAATTATGGGAGGTTCAGCTGGGGACGATTTTCTTTTTAAAAAAACATACCAGTATTGCGATGGTCAAGTTCTAACAAACACTGTCATAGGCGTAGGCCTCTCAGGAGACTTTATTTTTGGGGTTGGAGTGCGTCATGGCTGGGAGCCGGTTGGCCTTCCAATGAAAGCGACAAAATCGCAAGGCGGAAAATTAATTGAAATTGACAATCGGCCAGCCCTTTCTATTTATGAGGATTATTTTGGCAAAAAAGCCGAGGACTTAACCAAGGAGCCGATTGCCAGAATGGCTTACACATATCCATTGGGATTGAGCGTTCAAGGAAGCCCCGAACTTTTACTCCGCGATGTGATTATTGCCAATGAAAAAGGAGAAATAACTTGCGCCGCAGAAATTCCCGAAGGCTCAGAAATTCGTTTAATGATGGGCGATTCTGAAAAGGCTATAAAAGCTGCCAAAGAAGCGGCTCAAAACGCCCTATCTCAACTTAAAGGCTCTCTGCCAAAAGCCATTTTTGTTTTTAATTGCATAGCCCGCCACAAACTTTTAGGTATGAAAATTGGCGAAGAGATTACAGCCATTCAAGATGTTTTAGGAAAGGAAGTTCCCTTGATAGGTTTTTACACCTATGGAGAGTTGGCCCCGTTAGGCGGGATGTTGGGGCCCACTTGTCGACCCGCCTTCCACAACGAAACAATGGCTTTATTGGTATTGGGAGAATAAAGTTAAAATGCAAAAGAAAGAGACTCTGCAAGCAATAATTACTGATTTAGACCGCGCTATCAAAATGTTGGTGAGGAAAGATTTTGAGTTGTCGGGAATTAAAGAAAAAAGAGAAGCAGAGCTAATGGAATTAGATCATATTGCCAAGCTTTTAGTCAGAAGGGATCTTGAATTAACTCAAATAAAAGAAAGAAGAGAAGACGAATTTCAAGAATTAGAAGAAAGAACCAAAGAATTAGAAGAATCAAAACAGGCCCTATTGAACATCTTGGAAGATGTTGAAGAATCAAGAATGTTGGCTGAAGAAGAAAAAAATAAAACATTGGCCTTAATTGCGAACTTTTCTGACGGAGTTTTGTTTTTTGACAGCAAAAACAAGCTTTCTTTAGCTAATATCAAGGTGCAAGATTTCTTTAATATTAAGCCCGACGAGATCATCGGCAGCTCGCTAGAGGAATTAAATAAATTTGAAAGCTTAAAAACCTTAATTAGCCTAATAAGTAGCGGCCTAAAAATATTAGCTAAAACTAGGGAGGAATTAGTTTTGGGCAGCAGTCTAGTCTTGGAGGTGAGCACTGTTTCTATAGAGCTTGAGGAGCAAAAGTTGGGGACTTTATTAATTTTGCATGACATCACGCGGGAAAAATCTGTTGAACGGCTCAAGACTGAATTTGTAGCTATAGCCGCTCACCAGCTAAGAACGCCTCTTTCCGCTATTAAATGGACCCTAAGAATGTTTTTGGACGGCGATATAGGAGATGTGTCTGAAACTCAATCTGAATTTTTACAGAAAACTTATGATAGTAATGAAAGAATGATAAATTTAGTGAACGACCTTTTAAATGTAACAAGAATTGAGGAAGGAAAATTTTTGCAGAAAACGCAAAAATGCAATATTGTTGACTTGCTAAAAGAAGCCGCGAAATCAATAGAAGACATAATTATGAAAAAGAATTTGAATTTTAATTTGGTTTTGCCGGATAAAAATTCCCCAGAATTAAATATGGACAAAGAAAAGATTATACTGGCCATACAAAATTTACTGGAGAATGCTGTGAGTTATACTAAAATAGGAGAAGTAATATTATCTGGAGCATACGACATTGCTCAAAAAAGATTTTTAATTAAAGTTCAAGACAGCGGTATAGGTATTCCAAAAGAACAACATACACGAGTTTTTTCCCGTTTTTTTAGGTCAAGCAATGCCTTGAAAACTGAAACTGAAGGTACGGGTTTAGGCCTTTTTATCGCCAAAAATATTATTGAAGCGCATGGAGGGAAAATTTGGTTCGAGTCTGTTGAGGGTAAGGGAACTACCTTTTATTTCACATTACCGGCTTGAAGGTATTGCTGGTAAAAATTTAAAATGATAAAATAAGTAATCCGTTAGCGATGGCAAGGCGATAAGCCGAAGCCAGAGCTTACGGAGGACTTACCCCGTGAAGTGAATTTAATGAAATTAAATTCTACTTCACTGGGGTGTGGATAGAAATATAAACAAACCCCAGTTAAACAGCTCCTTGAGGTCGCGTTTAACGGGGTGCCTGCCCGCAGTGCTACCCGCCAGCAATGCTTCGCATAGCGATGCGGGCTGGCAGCGTTGCAGGCGGGTAAGTTCTCGTAAATTCGTTTCACTCATTAACGATAACTAACATGAAAAAAATATTAATTCTTGAGGATGAGGTAATTATTTTGGAGTTATTAACAAAAAAACTTCAAAGAGAGGGGTATGAAGTGAAAACAGCCCAAAACGGGAAAGAGGGCTTGGCAATGATGGAAAAAGAGGTTCCAGACTTAGTTTTAACTGACGTTATTATGCCCGAAAAAGACGGCTTTGATGTTATTTTAGAAATGAAACAAAACGAGTTGCTCAAAAATGTGCCAATTATTATTATTTCTAATTCTGGCCAGCCAGTTGAAATTGATAGAGCAAAAGAATTAGGGGTTGACGACTGGGTGATTAAAACAGATTTTGACCCGCAAGAAATTGTTCAAAAAGTTCAACAGGTCTTAGCGAAAACAAGCCCGCAGGGCGAAGTTTGAGATTAGAGCTGTTTAACCCCGTGAAGTAAAATTTGTACTCAAATTTTAATTTTAAATTTTAATAAATTTAAAATTACTTCACTGGGGTGGATAGAAATACAAACAAACCCCAGTTAAGTAGCTCGCTAATCGCCCGCCTGCAACGCTGTAGCACTGCGGGCAGGCTCGCACTTAACGGGGTATAAGAACTTCTAAATTCATTCGTGGCTAACGCCACTTCATTCATTAAGAATTTCTAATATAAATATATGCCAAAAGTTTTAGTAGTCGAAGACGACAAATTTTTAAGAGAACTTATTAATAGAAAATTGCAATCAGAAAGCTTTGAAACTGTTTTGGCGGTTGATGGAGAAATTGGCTTGGACTTGGCAGGAAAAGAAAAGCCAGACATTGTTTTGCTTGACTTAATTTTGCCAGGCATCAATGGTTTTGAGGTTTTAGCGAAAATTAAAGAAAATGAAAGCACAAAAGGAATTCCCGTTATTATTCTTTCTAATTTAGGCCAAAAAGATGACATAGACAAGGGAATGGGGCTTGGGGCGACTGATTATTTAGTAAAAGCGCATTTCACGCCGAATGAAATAATAGAGAAGATTCAACAGGTCTTAGCGAAGCCGAGCCATTAAGAATTTCTAATATGCCCGAATTGCCCGAAGTAGAAACAATTAGAAGGCAGTTGTCCCAGAAGATTATTGGCAAAAAATTAAACGGAAAGGTTGTTAATCAAACCCTTCGCCGCGGGAAAATATTGATAATTGAGTTTCAAGATAAAACGAATTTAATTTTTCATTTAAAGCTTACAGGCCAATTACTAATAAATGCCGAACCTTCAAACTATACTAGGAAGGTTTTTATTTTCAACGACAAAACAAAATTAATTTTTAACGACGCAAGAAAATTCGGCTGGTTTAAAATAGTGACAGCAAAAGAGCTTTTAAATATTGAAAAAAAATTAGGGCCAGAGCCGCTTGAAATAAGCCAAAAAGCTTTTAATGCTCTTATAAAAATAAAGTCAAATTCAAGGATAAAAATATTATTAATGGACCAATCAATTATTGCTGGCATTGGCAATATCTACGCTAGTGAAATTTTATTTGTTTCTGGCGTGAAGCCAGACAGATTGGTTAAAGA
This sequence comes from bacterium, assembly GCA_030648255.1. Taxonomy (GTDB): domain Bacteria; phylum Patescibacteriota; class Minisyncoccia; order Minisyncoccales; family CG1-02-41-26; genus STD1-80. The sequence goes on along the minus strand of JAUSHZ010000006.1, from coordinate 1,812 downwards.
ATTGCGGGAAGAAGAAATAAAAAGAATTTTTATAGCTATGAGAAGTGTTTTAAAAAAGGCTATAAAAATGGGAGGTTCCTCCATAAGGGACTACATCGATACAATCGGAGATAGGGGAAGTTATGCAAAAGAGCATAAGGTTTATCAAAAAGAAAAATGTTTTGTTTGCGGCTCTAAAATAAAAAAAATAATGTTATCTGGCAGGTCATCTTACTTCTGCCCAAAATGCCAACGATAAGTAATCCGTTAGCGATGGCGAGGCGATTAGCCGAAGCCAAAGCTTACGGAGGACTTACCCCGTGAAGTAAAATTTGTAATCAAATTTTAATTTTAAATTTAGCAAAATTTAAAATTACTTCACTGGGGTGTGGATAGAAATATAAACAAACCCCAGTTAAACAGCTCCTTGAGGTCGCGTTTAACGGGGTGTAAGAACTCGTAAATTCATTTCATTCATTAACGATTTCTAACATGATTTACTTACTATATGGCTCTGACGATTACCGTTTGAGTCAAAAATTAAAAGAGATTATTGGTTCCCTATGCTTTGAAAGAATAGATCTAATTGAAAGCGATGAAAAAGTTTTTTGGAATTATTTAAATCAAAGTTCTTTATTTATTTCAAAAAAACTTTTAGTTATTGAAAATGCTTTTTCAAATCCAGACTTTAAAAAGTCTTTCTTTAAAAAAACTAAAGACCTCTCCCATTCAGAGCACATTTTAATTTTTGTTGAAAAAAAAGAAATCAAACCAACGGATTCTTTTTTAAAAATATTAAAGGAAAATGGCAAAATCCAGGAGTTTTTAGTATTGTCTGGTAAAAAGCTTGAAGATTGGGCGAAAAATCTTTTTATTCAATTTGGCTCTAATATTACAGAGAAAGCATTGCAAAATCTTTTATTGTTCGTTGGGAACGATATGTGGACTTTGTCAAATGAAATTCAAAAATTATCTGCTTTTAAAAAAGAAATCACAGAAAAGGACATTGTTCTTTTGGTTAAGCCAAATATAGAAGTTGAAATTTTTAAAACTATCGACGCCCTTGTTTCAAAAAATAAAAAGCAGGCGTTAGTTAGCTTGCAAAGATATTTTGATTCTGGTGAAAATTTATTTAAACTTTTATCAATGATTGCTTATCAAATGAGAAATTTGTTAATGGTTAAAATAGCTCAAAGTAACAACGCAATTTCGCCAAAAGAGCTTGGAATGCACCCTTATGTTTTTAAAAAATCAGCTGATATGGTCAAAAACATTTCTGTTGAGCAATTAAAGTTATCATTACAAAATGTTTTTTTAGCTGATTTAAAAATAAAAACTGGGATTACAAGCCCAGAAAAAGTTATTAGATCTTTAGTTTTATCTATTTAATTGCTATCTTGTTCACCATTTTTGTGAGGCGTGATTTTTTTCTCGAAGCAGTATTTTTTTTAATCGTATTTTTCTTAGCTGTTTTATCTAGGGCTTTATAAATTTGAGGGAGAAGTTTTTTAGCTTCTTCGTTTTTTTTCTGTTCAACCAAAATTTTTACCTCTTTGATGAGGTTTTTAACTTTTTTCTTCCTTTGAGAATTCATTATATTGCGCCTTTCGCTTTGCCGTAAGGCCTTTTTTGCTGATTCTTTAATTGCCATATAAATAGACGATACCAAATAAAATCTATTTTTGCAAGCCCCAGTATTGTACAATACAAAAGGACCCTGAAATGGCATCCTGTTTCCAACGCAAAAGGACCCTGAAAAAACCGTTGAAAATCTGCAAAAACATGGCAGGATTGGAGCATGATAATCAATATGCAAGACGACCAAATTGTTTC
>JAUSHZ010000007.1 GCA_030648255.1 bacterium | reverse complement strand
CCTTAACCATATTTTTAATTGATATTTCTTTGTCTAAAATTGGCTTTATCCATCGATACTTCTCCTCTTTTGTTGATTTGGGCATGATTTTCATATGCCCCTAGACTATCAGGAAAGTGCAATATGTCTGTATAGATTACCCAAACCATTGACAATTAGTAGCTTATTATGGTATAATATAAGTGTTGGATTGAATGACTTCTAAGTTGCTTTTATTAGCAACTTTAACCGTTTTTTGGAGGATTGAAAGTGAAAAAGATACTTGTTATTTCGACTATTTGTTTTGTTCTTTTTTCTCTATTATTAATCGGTTGTTCTCAGCAGCCAGTAGTGGTTTCGAAAAGCCAGCTTCCAGCGGAATACGCTGGTCTGGAAGAGTTTGTTCCTGCAGGGATTAAGGTGGCTGAGTATGGTTACCTAATTTCTAACACCGGATGCCGTTTTCTAATGTATTGGGTGCCAGAGCCCAATAAAGCAAATCACGTGTTTGTTGTAACGGATTCTGGATCTGCAACAAGCAAGATTCTTTATACTTACGAACAGTATAAAGAGAAAGCGCAGTCCGAGGCGGTGGTGACTAAGTTATTACCACCAAGGACCTAACAAAATATGGGGTGAAGACAATCATGCGTCCTCTCCCCCCACATCTAAGCTCATAAGCTATCTTGTGAATTTAGATGTGGGATATGTAGGCCCAAGATTGAAATTTAACGCTCTTATTTCGGAGGAAATTTAAAATGAAAGAAAGACTAGTTGCTTTTTTGGTGGTTATGGCTATTGTTAGTGGTTGTGTGGGATTTGGTTTGCTGGTGAACTTTTACATGGTAAAAGATTCATCCGCTGACTATGGAGTACTGCAAGGAGACAGCAGACTCCCAGCACCTTATAAAAATGCCTTTAAAGGTACTCCAGTTGGGTTTAGCGGGGCGCTACCAGAAGGACCGCTAGTGGTTGGGTACTTTCAACAAACAAAAGGAGAGACAAATGTATCTTTCGTGGTTTACCACGAGGGATACAAAATAATTGGAAACCGTTTCGGCACCTATAGAGTTGATTGGATGTTCGCGGAGGAACCAACAATCAATATATATTTTGACCGTTGGCCCGAACAGGTTTTCAACCAAAAGTGCCAAAAACTTTTTTCTTGGGGGGATAGTGGTTATTATTGCCAGATTAACTCTCTCCATGAGTTTCAAGGGGTTGTCAAAAAGTTAGGAGGTGCAATAACAACATTGACACCCTAGTAAAACGTATAAGGTTAGATAACAATTGTTATCTAACCCACATATAAGTTTATAAATAATTGTAAATTTATACGTGGGCTTGAATCTATTTTTAAAATTTGCTCACGATTAACAATTTAGGAGGTCGAAATGAATAGTAGTAGATGGTTATTTTCAAGTAAGTTGTCTTCCGCCGGTGTGAGGATTGGGATTTTGGTGGGAATTGTCCTACTGGTTATTAGTAGTGTTGTTGGTTGGTCAATCGTTTTCCATTCTTATAGTGGTAAAAGTGAAATCAGCCAGCAACAAGGCGATCCTAACATATTAAGTTCAAGCGATCCACTACCAGAACAAATTACAAAGTTAAAAAAAATAAACGATATCTTGTATGCTAATGTCAAAGAGACGGATGAGTGGGTAGCTCGAAGGGATCAGTTAGTGAAAGCACTAGCGAGCCAATTGCCCACGGACATAGTTGTTGGTGAAGTGGCTGATTTAGCCTCTGCCTCAAAAAATGAGGATGAGGCTAGGTTGTATCTTCGCGATCTTGGGAGAATATTCAAGGTCGAGAAAAACCCTTTGATCTTAACTTCTGAAGAAGTCAAAATCAGAGATATTGGCGGGAAAATTCGCCAGAAGGAGGTGTTAATTAGTATAAAGTAAAAACGCAAAAATCTGGCAACAAGCATTTCGCACTAGCTTGTTGCCCATATCTAAGTTCACAAATTATTTGCGGATTTAGATGTGGGATATGTAGGCCCAGAGTTGAAATAAAACTTTAATTACTTTTTTTGGAGGATTTGAAATGTTGGAAGAAAAAAAGCTTCAAGAATTTATTGTCAATGAAGTTGAGGAAGCAGTTAAAGCAGGTAAAGTGGCACATATTGTTCACGGAGCTTGCTCTGGTTGTGGCCGTAGGGCTAAGCCGGAAAATAATTTTTGCGACTGTTGCGGAAGAACTTTCGTAACGGTCGAGGAAGTGAAAAAAAGGCTGGGAATTATTTAATAATTCCCAAAAAATAAAGGAGGTGATGAGTATGCACTAAGGGTTAGATAGCAGCAAAGCAACTATTACTATCTAACCCCACATCTAAGTTCGGAAAGTATTTTGTGGATTTAGATGTGGGATTACTGTGTCTCACAATATCATTTCTTGCAAAGGAGGTGAAAAGAAATGAGAGTATTCATGACGGCTTTAACAGGAAGCCTAACTGTCCTGTTTCTTATCCTTGCCACTGGAGTAATAAAATTCTAATGGCAAGAAAAAGCAGGAGGTATTGGCACGATACCTCCTAGCTACATCTAAGTTTATAAATCATTGTAGGTTTAGATGTATCTGGAATTGACACTAAATTGTATTTAAGGTATGATTTAAGTGTACCAAGTACAGCTCCCCAAATTTTGTGAACCGCTTTTTTCCAAAAGCAAGCTAAGCAAGAGAGTCAGGAGAACAGCAAGGTCGTTAATCCAATATTTATTATGGAAAAAAAGTTATTTGTGGGGAGTTTGTCATATTCCACTACTGAAGACAGCTTGAGATCATTTTTTGAGCAAGCTGGTACTGTTGAGTCAGTGGCAATTATTATTGATAAGCTTTCTGGCAGGTCTAAAGGATTTGCATTTGTTGAAATGAGTTCAGAAGACGAAGCTCAAAAAGCCATTGAAATGTGTAATGGCAAAGAGTTAGACGGAAGAACAATCGTTGTTGACGAAGCAAAACCTATGCAACCAAGAGCTCCAAGGTCATTTGATGGCCCAAGAGGAGGCGCTGGTGGCGGAAGATTTGGCAGGAGATAATCGGACAACTCTTTAAAACAAAAAATCCGCGTTGAGCGGATTTTTTGTTTTTGTGGTAGAATAAATTTAATAAATCTATGAATAACACTCTGGGAGTTGATATTGGCGGGTCAAAAATAAAAATGGTTTTATGGGACGGGGCAAAGATTTTAAAAGAATGGAAAAGCGAAACCGCTAATTTAGAAAATTTAAAAAAGGGCTTAGAATTTTTTAGCGGAGGTCGGACTACCGCTAATCTTAAGGTGGGTATTGGTTTGCCCGGGCTTTTGGATTTTAAAAATAATAAGGCTTTGTTTTGCAAAAATTTGCCTAAGTTTAATAATGTTAATTTAAAAGCATGTTTTCCAACAGAAATTAGGATTGATAATGATGCCAAGTGTTTTTTAAGAGCGGAAGTAGCCATGATGGCTGGTAAAAAGCCAGAAAATGTTTTGGGGGTTATTTTCGGCACAGGAATTGGTGGCGCAATAAGTGATTATAGGGGGAGAGATGGTTGGGCTGGAGAATTTGGGCATATAATAATTGCTAAAAATAAAACATGGGAAAAGCTTTATCAGGAAACAAAAAATAAACCCAAAGAGCAAGAAAAAATAAACGCTATTGGCTTTGCCAATTTAATAAATATATTCAACCCAGAAGCAATTATTTTGGGAGGCAAAGGGGCTAAAAAACCTAATAAACAACTTATAGAGAAATATTTGCTGGTGCCAAAGAAACAAATGCCAAAGTTTATTATAGCAAAATTAAAAGATAATTCGGTGGCAATAGGGGCTGCAATGTTATGGAATTAGAAGAAATTTTAAAAGACGAACCAGCTTTCAGGATTGAGCAGGTTGAAAAAGCAATATTCCAGGATTTAATAACTAATTGGGACAAAGCAAGTAATTTGCCCAAGGCCTTGAAAGAAAAGCTAAACAAAGAACTTCCGCTTGAAATTAAAGCGGATGTTTTGGTTTCTCAAAAAGGCATTTCTATTAAAATTGCTTTGTTGTTGAAGGATGGCTTAAAAGCTGAAGCAGTTTTGATGAGGCATAAGGCCGGGAGAAACACAGTTTGTGTTTCTTCGCAAGTTGGCTGCGCTATGGGCTGTATCTTTTGCTTAACTGGAAAAGGCGGACTAAGGCGAAGCTTAACAGCTTGGGAAATTATCCAGCAAGTTTTATTTTTTGAGCGAATTTTGAAAACCGAAGGTCCTGAGCGAAGCCGAAGGATAACCAATATAGTTTTTATGGGCATGGGGGAACCCTTGCTAAATTACGATAGTGTTCTTTTGGCAATAAATATTTTAAATAATAAAAATTGCTTTGGCATTTCTGTACGCAAGATTTCTATTTCCACCGTGGGCATTCCTTGGGCTATTAAAAAATTAGCCAAAGAAAAGATAAGGCCCGCCAGCAACGCCTTTGGCCCGCCTGCGTTGCGGGCTGGCGTAGCCAATGCGGGCTGGCCAAACTTGGCAGTTTCTTTACACACAGCTAACCAAACTTTAAGGGCTAAAATAATGCCCATAGCCAAAAACCATAATTTAGATGAGCTCTCTCGCGCCATTGATTTTTATATTAAAGAAACAGGCCAAAGAGTAATTTTTGAATATTTAATGCTAAAAGGCATAAATGATTCAGAAAAAGATGCTTTTGATTTGGCGCAATTTGTAAAGCAATTTAAAGCCCCTGCTAATTTTAGAGCAGGCAAGAATTTTCATTTTGTTAATTTAATTACTTACAATGATTTTAAAAGCCAGGATATCTTAGTTTTCAAACCGTCTTTTAAAGAAAAAGTTTTAATGTTTAAAGAAATACTATCCGAGAGTGGCATTGATGCAGTTCAGCGGTATAAGTTCGGGGAAGACATCAAGGGTGCCTGTGGCCAATTAGCTTATGAAAAATAATAAACTGACAACAGGGCCGATTGGAATTTTCGATTCTGGGTTTGGGGGCTTGGAAATTGCCAAGTATATTGCCAAAAAATTGCCTCAATACGATTTTATTTATTTGGGGGATACTGCTAGAACGCCCTATGGATCTCGAAGCCAAGAAGTTATTTTTAATTTTACAGGGCAGGCAGTAGAATTTTTGCTTAAACAATCTTGCCCCTTAATAATTTTAGCTTGCAACACTGCCTCGTCAGAAGCATTGCGGAAAATTCAGCAGGAGTTTGCATCCCCAAAAGTTTTAGGCGTAATTATCCCAGCAGTTGAGGAGGCAGTTGCCTTAACTAAAAACAATAGAGTAGGGGTTATTGCCACCGAGGGCACAGTTAATTCCGGAGCTTTTACTCGGGAAATAAAAAAAAGAAATCCTAAAGTAAAAGTTTTTTCAAAAGCATGTCCGCTTTTAGTGCCAATTGTGGAAGCAGGGGAGCATAATTCAGAAATTTCTAAAATTGTTTTGCAAAAATATTTAAACCCGCTTTTGGCTAAAAAAATTGATACTCTAATTTTGGGCTGTACTCATTATGGGATTTTAGAAAAGCAGATAAAGGAAATCCTTCGGCAGAGCTCCCGCCTTCATCAAGATTTCGGCGGGCAGGCAGGACAAGTTGTTCAGGTTATTTCAGAAGGCAAAGTAGTGGCCCAAAAATTGGCAGATTATTTACAGAGGCATACTGAAATTGAAAAGCAATTGAGTAAAAAAAGCCAGCGCGTTTTTCTAACCACCGACCTAACTGATAAATTCCAAATCCTTGGCACCCAATTTTTCGGTAAGAAAATTAGTCCAGAAAAAATTTCATTGGAATAATAGCTGAAATTTGCTATAAAGGATTAAAGGGGAGCTAACCCCAGTGAAGTAGTTCGCTAATCGCCCGCCTGCAACGCTGTAGCACTGCGGGCAGGCTCACACTTCACGGGGTGTAAGTTCTCGTAAATTCGTTTCACTCATTAACGATAACTAACATGAAGATTGCGTTTTTTGAGATAAATAAATGGGAAGAGGAAACTTTGGAAAAGGATTTTAAGGGGCATACCTTAAAGTTTTTTGCTGAGCCATTGGACTTGGCTAATTGCCAAGAAATAAAGGACTTTGATATTGTCTCGGTTTTTATTTACTCAAAAATTACAGCTGAAATTTTAGACAAGTTGCCAAAATTGAAAATGATAACAACCCGATCCACTGGTTTTGACCATATTGATTTAGGGGAATGCCAAAAAAGAGACATCGCTGTTTGCAATGTGCCATTTTACGGGGAGAATACTGTGGCTGAACATACTTTTGCTTTAATTTTGGCTTTATCTCGTAATGTGCACAAGTCATATGTACGGGGTTTGCGAGGGGACTTTACTATTGAAGGATTAATGGGGTTTGATTTGAAAGATAAAGTTTTGGGCGTGGTTGGGGCAGGGCATATTGGCTTGCATGTTATAAGGATTGCTAAAGGGTTTGGTATGAAGGTTTTGGCCTTCGATGTTAATCAAAACAAGTTTTTATCCGAAGTTTTAGGGTTTGAATACGTTACTCTTGATTATTTGCTGGCCAACTCTGATATTATCACCTTGCATGCGCCAGGGGGTGAGACAACACATCACTTAATTAATAAGCAAAATATAAAGCAAATAAAAAAAGGCGTTATTTTAATCAATACCTCTCGGGGTTCTTTGGTGGAAACAGATGCTTTGCTTGAGGCAATGGACGAAGGCATTTTAGCTGGAGCTGGGTTTGATGTTTTGGAGGGGGAGGAGTTAATTAAAGAAGAAAAGCAATTGCTTTATGACAAGGAAAACCCTGAAAAACTAAAACAATTATTAAAAGACCATATTATTTTAAGTAAAGACAATGTGGTTTATACCCCCCACATTGCTTTTTACTCACAAGAGGCATTAGAAAGAATATTAGAAACAACTGTTAAAAATATTAAATTTTTTGAAGAAGGAAAGCTACAGAACCAAGTTTAAATATGCGACGAATTTATTTAGACAATTCAGCCACCACAAAGATTGATAAAAAGGTTTTAGAGGCAATGGAGCCATATCTAAAAGAGGAGTTTGGCAATGCCTCGTCTTTGCATTGGTTTGGCCAAGAAGCGCATAATGCTTTAAGTAAGGCAAGAGGGCGGGTGGCTGATTTTTTGGGCTGTAATTTTTTGGAAGTTTATTTTACTGGGTCTGCTACTGTTAGTGATAATTTGGCAATTTTGGGCATAATAAAAGCTACTCAAAAAAGAGGCATAACAAAGCCCCATGTGATAACTTCTACAATCGAGCATCCTGCGGTTTTAGAGCCAATTAAATATTTAGAAAAAACGGGCGAGGTTGAAGCAACATATTTAGCAGTTGATAAAGAGGGAGTGGTAAAAATAGAGGATGTTGAAAGAGCTATAAAAGAAAATACGGTCTTGGTTTCAATAATGTATGCTAATAATGAAATAGGCACTATACAGCCAATCGCCCAAATAGGCGATTGGCTGAAAGCCCGAAACCAGAAATCCGAAAAGAAAATTTTATTCCATACAGACGCTGTGCAAGCAGCGAATTATCTTGACTGCAATGTTGATAAATTAGGCGTTGATTTATTAACCTTGTCTGGCCACAAGATATATGGGCCAAAAGGCATAGGTATTTTATATAAAAGAAAGGGGGTAGAAATAGAGCCAGTTGTCTTTGGCGGGCATCAAGAAAGAGGGGTTGCCCCTGGAACGGAGAATGTGGCTGGAATCGCTGGATTTGGCGAAGCCATAGAAGAAATTAAGAATCAGGAATTAAGAATTAAGAATGGGGAAAAGATTAAGAAGTTAAGAGATAAACTAATAGATGGAATTTTAAAAAACATATCAGGAACAGATTTGAATGGCTCAAGAGAAAAAAGATTGCCCAACAATGTTAATACAAGCTTTAAAGGAGTAGAGGGAGAAAGCATTTTAATGGCTTTAGACCAAAAAGGCGTGGCTGTTTCCACTGGTTCGGCCTGTGCTTCGGGGAGCTTGGACCCAAGCCATGTTTTAATGGCCTTGGGGGTAGGCGTTGAAAGAGCGCATAGTTCAATCAGGTTCACCTTGGGAAAATATAACACAGAAAGCGAGATTAATTATGTACTTAAAATATTGCCAGGCATTATAGAACGGTTGCGTAAAATCTCACCATTGAAGTAACTTTCCGCCCAAGGTGGATCCGCCTTGGGCGGAAAATAATATGCCATTACCATACAGTAAAAAAGTTATACAACATTTTAACAAGCCTCACAATTATGGAAAAATGAAAAATCCAGACGGAATTGGCGAAGTGGGCAACATGATTTGCGGTGATTTAATGAAGCTTTATATTAAAGTTAATCAAAACAAAAAAGGCCAGGATATTATAAAAGACATCAAGTTTGAGACATTTGGCTGTTTGGCCGCCATTGCTTCTTCAAGTATGCTTACGGACTTGGTAAAAGGAAAAACATTAGAAGAGGCGGTTAGTTTTGACAGGAAAGAAATTGTCCAAGAGCTTGGAGGATTACCGCCAATAAAAATTCATTGTTCGGTTTTGGCTGGAGATGCTTTAATTGAAGCAATTCATGATTATCTAACCAAAAACAAAAAACCAATTCCCGAAGCGCTTAACAAGCGCCATCAGCAATTGGCTACAGAAAAAGAGGAGATAAAAAAAGATCATCAAGTATGCTAGTTTTTTGAAGTTTTTTCGGTAACCTCTGGAAGGATTTTCAGTAAAACACTTAACAAGCTAATAACCATGGGGCCAATAATAATGCCCATGGGGCCAAACAAAGAAATTCCCCCTAAAACAGAAAATAAGATGAGTAAGGGGTGCAAGCCAGCGCCCTTTTTTAATTTAGGGCCGATTAAAAAGTCCAAGACAGCATTGGTGCCAAAAGCCCAAATTAGGAATCCCAAAGCCATTAAGAAGTTACTGCTAATAGTTAAATAAATAGCAACTGGAATCACTATTAAAGCAATTCCTATACCAGGAATAAAGGAGGCAATTACAGAAACCGCTCCCCATAAAGCGGCATTTGGCACGCTAAAAAGCGCAAAGCCAATGCCAATAGCGAGGCCCTGCAAAATAGCTGCCAATAAGCCACCCTTAATTGAGGCGTTAACAGTTTTTTTAAGGGCGACAAAAATATCTTCATCATTTTTTGGCGAAAGAGGGCTTAATTTGGCAATATATTTTTTTATTTCCCCACCTTCTTTAAAGAAATAAAATAAAGTAATTAAACCAAGTAAAATATTAAGTAAAAGATTAGCTGCCCCAGAAAATAAGCCACTTAAGTGGCTGACCGTAAAATTTAGAATTGGCGATAAAATATTTTGGGCATTTAAATTTAAAGAAAAACCTGGCGATAAACTTTGCGCAGTTTTATTGATGCTATTAATTAAATCATTAAATTGGCTAAAGTTGTCGCTTGAAAGCCCGACATAAAGCCCAAAAGCCTCTCTATAAACTTGAAAACCAATTAGCAACAAAGGTGCTAAAACAACTAAAATTACTAAAAAAACAGAAACCAATGAGGCAACAATTTTTTTTTGCTTTGTGGCTTTTAAGATTTTATTGTGAACGGGCCTAAAAACAATTGCCAAGGCCAAAGAAACAATAATAATGCCAATGTATGATTTTAGCAAAAAAAATGTTAACACCACTATGCTTGCTAGAATTATAAAAAAGAAACTATTTTGAAATTTTTGATTTTGCATATTTTTTAAATTATTTAAGATGGCTCCAAATAAATTTTAAGAGTTGTTTTTGGGTTTTAGCGATTGATTCGTCTTCAATAACAACAGCTGTCAGGTTTTCAAAAGATACAGCAACTAATTTATCCTCGTTTACCCAAATATCAGTGGAAAATTTAATCTGGGGAGGCAAGAACCTCACCTCGCTTATTCCAAATCTGTATTTAGCTTGGCTAAACTCCCGGGCTTTTTTTGTGTCTTCAAACATATCGTAAAGAATGCCGCCGTGCCTAACCAATACCCTGAAAAAATGTTCATTGTCTTCTTGGTTAAAAACTTTCAAGAATTTTTCAGGCGAGAATACCGCCCAAATTTCTTTTGCCTTGCACATTTCCTCTTGGATTTTATAGATATTTTCTTTGCCCTCGTAAAAGCGGATTTTTGGCTGTTTAAGGTTAGCCAAATAAGCGTTTTTCAGTTCGGGCAGTATTTGCGCTAAAGCATTTCTTTTGTTTTCTAATTGCTGGCTCAATATTTCAGGATTTTCTGCCTTGTAAAAGGTTTTTTTGCCTTTTGGAATTTTGATTAACAGTTGTTTTCCCAATAAATCATCAATAACTAAGTAAGCAGTGGGCCTTTTCAGCCCGGCTTTTTTGGCTAATTGGGTGATAGAGGAAGTTCCCAAGTTTAGGGCAGACAAGTATATTCTTATTTCTTTATCATTTAAGCCGAACCCTTTAAGGTTTGTTTCAATATCCATTATTAATAATAACATTCTTATTTTTTAAATTAAAGCGTCAACTATTTTGACGCTTTTGTATTAAAAAACTTTCCTGTTGTTATCGCCTTGCTATGATTAGCCAAAGTTCTTTATAAATTAAACAATGGTCAGCAACGGAGGTAATAAAAATGCAAGCAATAGAGGTTAGATATTCAGAACTTGTACTTGATTTTGACACCACCAAGGAAATTTATTGTTTGAAGCTGAAGCAAGTGTCAACCAAAAAATATAGCCCCGATCTAATTCTTTTTAAGACGCTAATAGGGAGCCAAGACCTCGGGGTTGTTGTCGCTTTCGCTGTTGGGTTTAGAGATGGCTATGGCTCGGGTTATCCAATAGTGGCTAGCCAAGAGTTTATCAAAAAAAATGCTTATTTTGCGAGAGCTTTTTTTGAGGGAAAAGCTACTTCGGCACTAAAAATTACCATTTGGCCCGACACGGCGGATAAGGCGTAGGAGGAAAACTAAAATGAAAAAGAAAAAAGAAGAATTTCCGGCTAGTGTGTGTCAATGGATGCTGTTAAAAATTGTTGAAGTAAGCGGAGAGAAGGGCGCTACTGTTGATGAGATTTTTCCTTGCGTTCACTTACTTTCTGAAAGGGCGCGAGAGAAATTTGGCAAGGACTTTCTTTTCTGGCTGGGCCCCACGGTGAGCATTGAAGATGTATTAGGCGAGATGGCTTGCTGGGATCGCAACGGCTTGGTTGATTATGTTGCTTATTTAGGGAGAAATAAGCGGTATTTTATAACAACCGAGGGGGTGAATGCCCTAAATGACTGGCTGGGGAGAATCCTGTCATTGTTTGGTTTTGAGAGCGAAACAGAGTTGGTTGATTTTATCCAACAGGCATTGTGATAATTTTTCCAGCTAAAAGGCGACTATAAGTCGCCTTTTATTTGGTTAGTTTTGCCATTTATCATTGGATATGTTAAAAATAATTAAAACAATATGCCAAATCGCAATAAAAAAGTAGGGGTGGCTTTGTCGGGTGGGGTGGATAGTTCGGTGGCTTGTGCTTTATTAAAAAAGCAGGGTTTTGAGGTGGTTGGGTTTTTTATGAATCTTTGGATAGCTCAAGGTGGGTGTTGCTCTATAGAGGATCAAGAAAGAGCCAGAAAGGTGGCGGAAATTTTAAAGATACCTTTTTATGTTGTGAATTTTTCTGACAGCTTTAAAAAGGGGGTAGTTGAATATTTTTTAGCAGAAATTAAAAAAGGCAAAACGCCAAATCCTTGTGTGGTTTGCAATAAAGAAATTAAATTTGGGTTGTTGCTCGAAAAGGCCCAGGCGCTTGGATGTGACTACTTAGCCACTGGGCACTACGCAAAAACTAAAGATGGAAAATTATTTAGGGCTAAAAATTTAGAAAAAGACCAAACATATTTTTTGTGGAAGTTGGGGCAAAAAGAATTAGCTAAAATTTTATTTCCGCTTGGAGAAATTGAAAGCAAACAGAAAGTAAGAGAATTAGCTAAAAAATTTGGCTTGCCAACTTATAAAACACCAGAATCAAATGATGTTTGTTTTTTAGCGCAAACTAATTTGCAACAATTTTTAACCCAGATTACGGCAACCGGGTTGCCGCAAGCTGGGAAAATTGTGGATATGGGGGGTAATGCTTTAGGACAGCACAAGGGCTTGTGGTTTTACACAATTGGCCAGCGAAAGGGCATAGAGCTTTCTGGTGGCCCTTATTTTGTTGTTGAAAAAGATATTAAGAAAAATATTTTAGTAGTTTCCAAAAACGAAAATGACTTATTAAAGAAAGAGTTAGTTGCTCAAGAGGTTAATTGGGCTTCTGGTGTTACTCCTACGGTACCTTTAAAAGTTTTAGCTAAAGTACGGTATGGCACAGAGCCAGCTTCGGCTATAATAAAAGAAAAACTTGGGCCTAAAAAATATAAGGTTGTCTTTACAAAATCCCAACGAGCCATTACCCCCGGCCAATCTGTTGTGTTTTACGGAAAAGGCAACGAACTCTTAGGCGGTGGAATAATAGAGTAGCTTATGGTAAAATGATTAAATAATATGATTCAGGATTTATTAAAATCAAGTGGCAAGGCGATATTGCTTGGCAATGAGGCAGTTATTCGGGGAGCTTTGGAATCAGGGTTGCAATTTGTGGCAACGTATCCTGGCACGCCGGCCTCGGAAATTGGCAATACTTTTTATAAAATAGCCAAAGATGCTAATGTGTATTTTGAATTTTCCACCAATGAAAAAGTGGCTATGGAAGCAGTAATGGGCGCAAGTTATTCTGGGTTAAAATGTTTGGTGGCAATGAAAAACTTTGGCTTAAATGTGGCCAGCGATAGCTTGTTGCCGTTTATGTACACTGGTTCAAAGGGGCCAACTGTTATTTTGGCGGCCGATGACCCCGAGTGCCATTCTTCGGCCCAATCCGAAGAAAATTCTAGGGGGTTTAGCTGTATGGGACACATTCCAACTCTTGAGCCATCTGACGCCCAAGAATGCAAGGATTTTACAAAATTAGCTTTTCAGTTATCTGCGAAATTTAAAATACCGGTTATGATTCGCCTAACAACTAGGGTGGCTCATCAAAAAATGCCAGTTGTTTTGGGAGTTTTGCCAAAATCAAAAACTTTTTTAGGAAAATTTGTAAGAAATCAAAAACGTTTTGTCACCATGCCTCCAAGAGTGTTGGAGATGCACGAAGAGTTATTGCAGAAAATAAAAGATATTCAGAAATACGCGGAGAAAAGCACGATAAATCAGGAATCAGGAATCAGGAATCAGGAATCAAGAATGGGGGTAATAACTTCTGGAGTGGCTTATCTTCACGTAATGGAAGCTGTTGAAATGCTGGGGGTGAAGCCAGCAGTTTTAAAGCTTGGGTTTTTCTATCCCTTGCCTGAAGAAAAAATTAAAAAATTTATCAAGCCCTTAAAAAAGGTTTTAATAGCTGAAGAGCTTGACCCTTATTTAGAAAAAGAAATTGAACGCCTTGCTAAGTCCGTTAATCCTAAATTACAAATTTTTGGAAAGAATGTCTTGCCAGAGGTAGGTGAGCTAAACCCAGACAACACTGCAATTGGGGTGGCAAAGTTATTTGGTAAAACATATAATCCAAAAATTATTTACCCAACAAAAAAATTAAAGCATTTGCCAAGGTTTTGCACGGGCTGGCCAACCTGCCCATATTGGAAGCTTTATGCCGCCGTTAAACAAGCAGCTCCCGAGGGCACGGTGTTTGGGGGGGATATTGGCTGTTATATGATTGCCGCCTTGCCTCCACATAGTTTATATGATTATTTAATCTCTATGGGTTCTGGAGTGGGGATTGGGCATGGAGTAAAAAAAGCCACAAAGCAAAAAGTAATTGCTTTTATTGGAGATGGCACTTTTCTGCATGCTGGAATTCCGGGCTTAATGAACTCTGTTTATAATAAATCAGGGCTTTTGTTAATTATTTTAGACAATAGCACAACAGCTATGACAGGGCATCAAGTAAATCCATCAATGGGTAAAACCTCAACGGGTGAAGATATTGCCCCAGTTAAAATAGAGAATATTGTTAAGGCCTTAAATGTAAAAAATTTAGCTATTATTGACCAAGAAGAAAACTATAATCAATTAGTGGCAACCATTAAAGAATTTGTTAATTCAGGGGAAACTTCGGTTATTATTGCTCGAAGAGTTTGCGGATTATTGGCAAAAAGGCAAAACAAAATATAATGCGAATGTTACTAATTACCATACTAATGCCACTAATTTATTCGTAGCATTCGTGTAGCCATTTGTAGTTTAGAATTAATTTTATGTTGAAAAATTTTAATATTGTTATAACAGGGGTTGGCGGACAAGGGCTGATAACGCTTTTGGATGTTATTTCCAGAGCATCTTTTAATAAAGGGTTTGATGTTAAAACTTCAGAGTTGCATGGTTTAAGCCAACGAGGCGGTTCGGTTAGTGTCTATATAAGGTTTGGGAAAAAGGTTTACTCGCCCATGGTGCCAAAAGCCCAGGCAAACTTGATTTTGGCTTTGGAGTTTCAAGAGGCCTTGAATGGCCTTGAGTTTGCCAACAAAAATACTGTTTTTATTATTAATAACTATCAAACGCCCACTTTGGCTGAAAGCGCTTCTTTTAAACAAGTAGAAGATAATATTAAATTAGCTACAGATAAAATATTTGCAGTGAATTTTTCTGAAATTTGCGCAAAAGAGCTTGATAACCAGGTAGTGGTTGGTATGGCTATGCTCGGCTTTGCTATTGAAAAGGGGGCATTAACTTTAACTAAACAAGAAATTATTGAGGCAATAAAAGAAACAATGCCAGAAAAATTCTGGGAATTAAATTTAAAAGCATTAAACCTATGCTCACCATAACTTCTATCAGCACGAGTTTTGTTTCTTTGTTTTTTCTTTTAACAGGAACTAAGGTCTATTATTCTTGGCAAAAAGAAAAGTCGCCTCTTTTAAAGTTTTTTTCTATTTTTCTTTTTTCTTTTGGGTTTCAACAGTTATTTTTTTCTTTGGGTTCTGGGTTGTTGTCTTCGTCCAGTCAAATAAATGTAATACTTTGGGCAATTGCTCATATTTTTATGTTTATTGGCATAAGTTACTTTATTCTTTTGCCTGTGAGTTTAAAAATTCCCCGTTTCGAAAAATTAATTTTTAAAGTAGCCATTGTCCTGTCTATTGTTGGGATTGCTATTATTTTTTTAAATATCCCAAATACCAGTACCCAGCTTTTATCTAACAATGTTTATTTATTCATTGTTCCCGCTATGAGCGGAGCTGCTATTGGTATTTTTACTACTGTTTGTTTGGTTTTTTCTTTCGTTATTTTACTAATTGCTAGCGGTAAAGTAAAGGACAAGCTTTTTAAAGCCCGCGCTCTGCTTTTAGCTTTTGGTGTGCTTATCTTTTTAATAGGCGGGCCAATGCATAATTTTGTCAAAGGGCCTGCTATGACATTTTTAGCTGATATTCTTATTATTATAGGCGCTTTTTTAATGGTTTTAGGGGTTTATATTCCCAAATTATTTGCTAAATCTAATGGCTCAAATTAAAAGATTACGCAGTATTTTTCATTTGTTGGCTGGCGTTTTTGGCGGAATTTTTGGCGGGTTCGTTTTGTTATTTACTACTAATTATTTAAAAGGATATGATTGGCTTTCAACTATCATTTGGTTGGGTGTTTGCGTGGCTCTTGGGGTTGTGATTGTCTATTTAATTGCCTTTAAAAAACATTTAAAGGTGGTAACCTACGAAAATCAAAAACTTCAAGAAATTAGCGATGCTAAAACAGAGTTTGTATTTTTTATAGTCCATCAACTAAGGTCCCCCCTATCAGCTCTGCGACTTTCTTTTTTAATGTTTCAAGGTGGAGATTTTGGCAAATTAAGCGCTAAACAGGAAGAAGTCATCCAAACAGGTATAAAAGAAATTGACGGTTTATTGGAAATGATTGCAGGGTTGCTTGATATCTCAAAAATTGAGCAAAGACAATTACCCATTAATAAAACAACAGTATCTTTGAGTAAATTTTTAATTTTAGTTGAAAATTTATTGAAAGATTTCAGTTTATTAATTAAGCAAAAAAATATTTCTTTTGACTATAAAATTCCCCCAGTTGCAGAGAAAATATTTTTGGAAATAGATTGGGGAAAACTTACACAAGTTTTTGATAATTTATTAGACAATGCCCTACACTATACGCGAGAAAATGGGCAAATTAGTTTAAATATTACCGTTGAAAAAAATAATGTAGTTGTTGCTCTGTCGGATTCTGGTATTGGCATTCCAAAATTAGAACAGAGCGATCTTTTTGAAAAATTTTACCGAGCCACCAACGCTAAAGCTCTTTCAAGCAAGGGAACTGGTATTGGGCTTTATTTGGCAAAGTTTATAGTTGAGGGGCATGGGGGCAAAATATGGTTTATTTCTGAAGAGAATCACGGAACAACATTTTACTTCAAGCTACCATTAAAGGCCACAGTAGAAGAATTTCTTGAACATATTTAATATGCTTGTAATAGTTCATTATGGAGAGATCGCTTTGAAGGGCGATAATAGAAAATTTTTTGAGGAGAAATTAGTTGAGAATATAAAAAAATCTTTGCAAACAAACAGGATTGTTTTTGATTATGTGAAGCGAATTTCCGGACGGATTTTAATTGAATTGAAACAAGGGGAAAAGGAAGGAGCTTCCCTCCTTCCTTTTAAGAGGAAGGAGGGAAGCTCCTTCCTAGAAGAAAAAGTACGAGTAGTTTTACAAAAAGTTTTTGGCATAACTTATTTTGTATTCGCTCAAGAAGCTCAGCAAGATATTGAAAGCATAAAAAGTAAAGCAGTTGAAATTTTGAAAGACGAAATTTTTAACAGCTTTAAGGTGGAAACGAAAAGAGGTAATAAAAGCTTTGCCTTAACTAGCCAGCAGGTTAACGAGCAGGTAGGAGAAGAGGTTTTAAATAAAATATCGCCTATACGCAATTCCAGCGATCGCACGAATTGCGTTAGAGTGGATTTGCATAATCCAGATATTATTTTGTATATAGAAATTACTGAAAAATATGCTTTTTTATACACAAAAAAATTTTCTGGGCCGGGTGGTTTGCCTTTAGGGGTTTCTGGCAAAGCAGTCTCTTTAATTTCTGGGGGGATTGACTCTCCGGTGGCTAGCTATTTAATGATGAAAAGGGGAGTTGAAAATATTTTTGTTCATTTTTATTCTAATCAACAGGGCTATGAGCAATCCCTTGAAAAAGTAAAGGATATTTTAAGGGTTTTAAAAAAGTATCAAGAAAAAATAAAAGTTTATTTCGTGCCTTTTGGGGAAGTGCAAAAAGAAATTGTTTTAAAAACTAAAGCCGATTTTAGGGTGGTGCTATATCGTAGAATTATGTTTTTGGTTTCTCGCGAAATTGCCACTCAAGAAAAAGCTAAGGCCTTAATAACTGGTGAAAGTGTGGGCCAAGTGGCTAGCCAAACTTTGGATAATATGCTGGCTGTTGAAGAAGCTGTTTTGTTGCCGGTTTTACGGCCTTTGGCTGGGTGGGATAAACAAGAGATAATGGATTTAGCTAAAAAAATTGACACCTATGAAATTTCTATTTTGCCCCATTTGGATTGTTGTTCAATATTCGCTCCAGAGCACCCAGCCACCAAAGCCAACTTAAAAGATGTTAAAATTCAAGAAAAAAAGCTAAAATTAAAAAAATTAATAAAGTCGGCGTTAGAAAAAACAAAAATTGAGAATATATAAAAATATGCAATACGAAGATCTAAAAAATAAAGTCGCCATTGTTACGGGTGGCCGGCAGGGGATGGGCAAGGCCCATGCTCTGAAGTTGGCGAGTTTAGGGTGTAAGGTTGTAGTGGGGGATATTTCGCAAGAGGACTGTCAAAAAGTTGTTGATGAGATAAAAGCAATGGGAGGAGAGGCCATTGCCATAAAATGCGATATATCTAAAAAGGTTGAAGTGGATAAAATGATAGAGAAAACAATAAAGGACTTTGGCAAGATTGATATTTTAGTTAATAATGCTGGAATTTGCCAATTCAATTCGTTTTTGGATTTAACCGAGCAGGAGTGGGACAAAACTTTAGATATAAACTTGAAAGGTTATTTTTTGTGTAGCCAAGCTGTTGTTCGTGAAATGGCAAAGCAAAAAAAGGGGGTTATTGTAAATATTGCTTCTGTGGCTATGGGCCAAATTGGCATGGGATTTCCTGGAATTGTCCATTATTGCGCCAGTAAAGGCGGGATTGTGGCAATGGCAGAGGCAATGGCTTTGGAACTAGCTCCTTTGGGTATTAGGATTAATTCTATAGCTCCTGGAGCCATTGATACGCCAATGATGGAATCTACTAAGCAAGACCCGAAGGTACTAGAAGGAATGTTGGCGAGCATACCTTTAAAAAGGGTTGGCAAGCCAGAAGATATTGCCAATGCCGTGGCATTTTTAGCTTCAGACGAGTCGTCTTATATGACGGGTTCGGTTGTGGTGGTTGACGGTGGATGGCTCGCGGGATAGCGGGTAGCGCCCCGAGACCCGACCTCCTCCCAAAACTTGAGCCCAGAGCCCTTGGGAGGTCGGGTCTCTGATGGCTTATAATTTAAATAATATGACGCAAAAAATAACAAAAGATACAAATTTGGCTGAAATTATGGCAAAAGAAAGCGCCAAAGATATTTTGGCGAAACATAGAGTGCCTTGTTTAACTTGTCCAATGGCCCAGTTTGAGGTTCAAGGGCTAACCATCGGAGATGTCTGCAAAATGTACGGTATTGATTTAAAAAAATTACTGGAGGATTTAAATAATCCAGCGAAATAAAATGCAACACGGACAGCTTTTATATAGTTGTCCGCATTTAATTGCTTGTTAAGACAGTAATAACCGGAGGTTATCAAATTTCTCCTCCTCGTTTTTATTACTACTTTTTTTAATTAGCCAAGTCCCATCATTAAAGAAGAGAGAAATAACTTTTTCTGAAACAGATAATTCTGTAACCTCTCTTAAGGGGTCAGAGTCGGGTGGCTCTCCAGTGGTAAGACACGAGAAGATTCCTGATTTTCCCTTACTTACAACTTTCTTTCCCCTACCTGTATCAGAAAAAGATACTCGATCTTTCTCGATTATCTTTAAAAAAAGTGTTCGCGGAAGATTGTCAACTTCCACATTTAAGCAAAAGTTAAATTGTTCAATAGTTTTTTCCATCTTTTTTCCTTTCTTTTCTCCCCTTTTTCTTACTGTAATATTTTATTGAGCTCAATTATCTATTAGTTAACATTTTATGGAGAGAAATACAAGCATAAAGTATTATCTATTTGCGATTTTGATTTTGGGGTTGGGGAATATTTTTGTGTGGCAGTTTGTTTGGGGATTAGATAGCCAGCTAAGAGCAGTGTTTTTTGATATTGGGCAAGGGGACAGTATTTTTATTGAAACTCCGCAAAAACATCAAATTTTAATTGACGGGGGCCCAAGCAATAAAGTGGCAGAAAAATTAGGAAAGGAAATGCCTTTTTGGGATAAAACCATTGACTTGGTTATTTTAACCCATCCCGACTACGACCACCAAAGAGGGCTTTTAGATGTTTTAGATAATTATAAAGTAAACAATATTATATGGACAGGCGAGTTGAGCGAGGGCAAAACATTTGAGAGCTGGCTTTTAAAACTACAAAAAGAAGGTGCTAAAATTTCGTTGGCAAAAGCTGGCGCAAAAGTTATTGCAGGAAATTCAAGAATAGATATTTTGTATCCTTTAGAATTACCAAAGAAGGACTCAAAAAATAACAATGACAGCTCAATTGTGGCTCGCATGGTTTTTGGGCAAACTGCGTTTATATTCACAGGAGATGCCAATAGAGAAGCAGAGCAAGCTATTATTGCAAATAACGAAAGCATTGAAAGCAATGTTTTAAAAGTGTCGCACCACGGAAGTAGAAGCGCCTCAAGCCCAGGATTTTTGGCCAATGTAAAGCCGAGTATAGCTGTTATTTCAGTTGGGGCAAATAATTCTTATGGCCACCCGCATCAAGAGGTGTTGAGTAATCTTTCAGAATCTGCTATAAAAGTGTTAAGAACAGACCAAATGGGAGATATAAAGATTTTTTCAGATGGTCAGAATATAATTTATTAAAGTATGAGTAGTTTAAATTTTCCATTGTTTAAAACAAAGGTTGAGGGCTTAGATAAAGTTTTTGATGTAACTTCGCCCTCTGGCAGAGCTGAATATTTTCAAGCCAAAGCTGGGCCTGAAATAAGAAAGTTAAGAGATTATCTAAGAGAGGGTAGTTTTATTGCTTATTTATTGGGCAAAAAAAATTCTGGCAAAGGTACTTACGCTAAAATGTTGGCTGAAATTGTGGGCAATGATAAAATTGTCCATTTGTCGGTTGGAGACATGATAAGAGACCTTGATGAGGTAGTTGCTGACCCAGAAAAGAAAAAGGACTTAGTAGCATTTTTAGAAAAAAACTATAGGGGCTATTTGCATTTAGATGAAATTATGGAGGCCTTGGAGGGAAGAAGCACAAAAGTGCTTTTGCCCTCTGAACTTATTTTGGCTTTAGTTAAAAAGAAAATAGCTGATATGCCAAAGAAAGCTATTTTTATTGACGGCTTTCCAAGAAGCATGGACCAAGTTTCTTACTCATTGTTTTTTAGGGATTTAATGGGTTATCGAGATGATCCGGATGTTTTTGTGATGATTGATGTTCCAGAAACAGTAATTGATGAAAGGATAAAATACAGGTTGATTTGCCCATTATGTAAAACATCAAGAAATTTGAAGCTGTTAGCCACCACAAAGCCCGGCTATGATAAAGAAACAGAAAAGTTTTATTTAAACTGCGACAACCCAGAATGCGCTGGAGCAAGAATGGGCACTAAGGAGGGTGACGAGCTTGGCATTGAGCCAATCAAAGAACGGTTAAAGACTGATGAAGAATTAATGAAGCAAGCCACAACTCTTTATGGTGTGCCAAAGATTCTCTTGCGAAATTCTGTGCCAGTTGATAAGGCTGGGGAGATGCTTGATAGTTATGAAATAACTCCGGAATATACTTATGAATTGCAAGCCGACGGGAGTATAAAAGTAGGCGAAAAGCCATGGCAGGTAACTGATGATGAGGGGGTTGCTTCTTATAGTTTAATGCCCCCAGCTGTGGTGGTTTCCTTGATAAAACAACTGGTTGAAGCACTGGGAATTAAGTAGTATAATGTACTTGGCTCTGGACTTTCTAGATTAATTGAGGAACAAATATTTGCATGGGAGCTTATTTTTGCCCTACCCTTGGGCAGGGTAATAGAGCACCCACTTGGATTCAAGTCCCAAATATATTAACTAGGAGGCGCCAGAGTCTTTTTTTATTGTTTGTCGCCAGAGGGCTTTGCTACTGCAAAGACAAATGGCGAAACAAACAATAACCCCGTTTTGATTTTGCCATTGCAAAGTAGATAAATATTGCATTACAATGGGTATAGGTAGCAATCGCGAAGCGCATGCGCTTCGCCATTAGAATAATCCCGCAAAATTAAAACTGGGGTTGACACCTGTTTATGGTCATTCTTTTTTACATTTTGTTAAGCGCTTTTCTGGTGAGCTTGATTTCGTTTGTTGGCACTTTGAGTTTATTTTTTAAAGAAAAGTTTTTAAATAAAATCCTTTTGGTTTTAGTGGCGTTTTCTGCTGGCGCTTTATTGGGGGGCGCTTTTTTGCATTTATTACCAGAGGCGGTTGAAACAGCAGGAGTAGAAAATATTTTAAAAGTTTTTGTGTTTGTTTTAGTTGGTTTTTGTTTGTTTTATATTCTAGAAGAATTTATAAAATGGCACCACCATCATTCAACTAGCCACTCAAAAGAGGAGTGCATAAGACCGTTTTCGTATTTAATTTTGTTTTCTGACGGACTGCACAATTTTTTAGATGGCTTAATAATTGCGGGCAGTTTTGTTGTTTCTCCGATTAGCGGAGTAGCAACCACAATAGCTGTGGCTTTGCACGAAATACCTCAAGAGCTGGGGGATTTTGGCGTTTTGGTTTATGGCGGGTTAACGAAAAGTAAGGCATTATTGTTTAACTTTTTGTCGGCTTTACTGGCAGTGCTTGGGGGGTTGGTTGGATTTTTCTTAGCAGAAAAAATTGGCTTTAATATTGTTTATTTATTGCCTTTTGCCGCCGGTAATTTTATCTATATTGCTTGCTCGGATTTAATTCCTGAAATTAAAAAGGACTTTGCCCCAGCCAAAGCCCTCGGCTACTTCTGCGTTTTTATTTTAGGTATTTTACTAATGTTAACAATGAAACTTTATATAACTGAATAGTAAAAGTGTAGTCATCCGTGCCGATCGGCACAAGTGGCTACGCTTTTGGGGTTAGCCTTGTAGTGAATTTCATCATTATTTTTGCCCAAGGGGCAGATGAAATTCTACTACGGGGTTGCATTTTTTCCACATCTGTGGTATAAAACAACTAGTGTTCGATTTTAATAACGGAGCTTAATGCTCCATTTTTTGTTTGAGGGAAATGACAATGACAGAAAAGAAAAAGATATGGTTCATGGACGAAGAACCCGACTTAAGAGAATTGGTCGAGGGGTCTCTTTTTTTGATGGAGTTTGATGTTTCAACCTTCGCAAGTGGCGAAGATTTATTAGTCAAATTTTCCGAAGAACCCCCCCCAGATGTTGTGATACTTGATTTGAATGTTAAAAATAGGATGGGGGCAGTAGAGACACTAAGGAATCTCCTTCAAATAGGTTACGGAGGCATGGCAGTGGTTTCTTCGGGTTATTTGTTCGAGGGTGAAAAGGTTGACGGCTTTGATGCAACTCTACCAAAGCCATATTGGCCAAGGGACTTAAAAAATATAATAGAGGAGGTGTTAAAAGAAAAAAAGGAGGCATAGGTCCTCCAGCATAGTAAATGCGAAAAAAGAAAAGGGGTAAAAAGGAGCATCGGTCAATAGATCAGATGGCTCTTTTTCTTTTTATGATGAAAATTATTAGGGCGATTATTATGGCTATTAAAAATATATAGTCAAAGTATTTGGTGTATTGCTCAAGTTTTTGCCAGTTTTGTTTTAAAGAAATGCCAAGCAAAATAAAAACGCTGTTCCAAATAAAAGCGCCCAATATTGTAAAAAAAGAAAATTTGCCAAAATTCATTTTAGCTCCCCCAGCTGGTAAAGCGCCAAGCTGGCGGATAATTGGCACAAAGCGGCTTAAAAAAATAGCTTTTTGGCCGTGCTTATCAAAAAATTTTTCGGTTTTTTCAATATCTTTTGATTTTAAAAAAACATATTTACCGTATTTCAAAATAAATGGCTTAAAGCCAAAATAGCCAATAAGATAATAAACTAAAGCGCACAAAAAACTGCCTATAGAGCTAACAATAACTGCTATCCAAAAAGAAAAAGTTCCTTTAGCCACTAAAAAACCAGTGAAAGCCAAAACAGCTTCGCTGGGTATAGGGAAAATAATGCCTTCTAAAAACATTGCCAAGAAAACAAAAAAATATCCCCCCAAGGAAATTAAAGCGGTTATGTATTGGATTAGTATTTCAGTGATAGGCATAATCAGCCATTGCTATCCCACAAAATCAATTTTTAATTCGCGTTTAAAAGCTGAAGCGATTTTTTGGAGGGTCTCAAGGGTAATGTTTTGTTTTCCAGCTTCTATGCGAGCTACTACGCTTTGCGTGGTATTTAATTTTTTAGCAAGCTCTTCTTGGCTAAGCTTTTGCTTTTTGCGCAATTGCAAAATTTTGTAGGAAATTTCCAGTTGTTTGCCGTATTCATCAAAATATTTTTTGAATTCAGGATCTTTTAATTCTTTTTTAAGATGTTTACTAAAAGACGGATATATAATTTTTTTATTTTTTTTAGTGTTCATATTGCACGAAAGATTTATTAATTTCACAATCAGAAAGATTCTGTAGCGCTCGGTTAATTTCTTGCTGTGGGGTTTTGCTTGTCTTTTTAAGAAAGCTATGTAGAAGAATAATTTTTCGTCCTACAAAAGTAAAGTAAAAAATTCGGTGTTTGTTGTGGGAAAAATCAACTCTTAATTCTCTAATTTTTCCCATAATATGTTTGGAGTATGGCTCATCTAAATAACCTTTACTTATAGCTAAAAAATCAATATATTTAAAAATTTTAGCTCTTTCTTTTTTGGGGAGACAAGAAATATACTCTTGGACAGGGATTTTTTGTGTACGGTTGTTTTTGTAATAAAAAACTTCATAATTTTCACTAAACATTTTTTTATCACCGATGTTATTTGTTGAGTATAGCATATACGCTATGTCGAGTCAATGGCTTTATGGGGATAAGTTATTCATAGCGAAGGGCCTCAATAGGGGATTTTTTGGAGGCTTGTTGGGCTGGGTAAAGGCCAAAAACAAGGCCAACAAAAGCAGAGACACCCAATCCCAAAAGAATCGCCTGAATAGAGATGGCGAATTGCCAGCCCGAGCCTACCACTTTGCTTAAAATTAGAGCAGAGACAAACGAAAAGAAAATTCCTAACAAAATTCCAATAACACCACCTAACAAAGTTAAAATAACTGACTCTAATAAAAATTGAGTTAAAATATTTTTAGTGGTGGCCCCCAAGGCCTTACGCAAGCCAATTTCACGAGTTCTTTCAGTAACAGACACAAGCATAATATTCATAATACCAATACCACCAACCACCAAGGAAATAGCGGCGATGGCTGATAAAAATATGGTTAAAATAGAAGTAACCATGCCCACTCTTTGGGCAATATCCTCTTGGGTCACTACATGGAAATCATCTTTGGCGGGGTCAGTTATATTGTGCAAATTGCGCAAAGTAATTTTAATATCTTCAACTGTTTGAGGCACAAGCGCTTCTGTTTTGGCCTTAGCGATAATTTCTTGGTAATAATTAACTCCAGCCAGATATTTTTGAGCAGTGGTGTAGGGGATAATAATAGTGTTATCAACATCAAGCATTCCCACCTGGCCTTTTTTGGGGAAAACGCCAAAAACTTTAAATGCTTTATTTTTTATTTTTATTGTTTCGCCAATAGCGTCTGATTCTCCAAAAAGTTTATCTTTAACTTCATAGCCAATAACAGCCACGGCTGAAAGGTCTTGAGTTTGTTCATCAGAAAAAAGCTGGCCGGTTTCGGGATAAACATTTACTATTTGGGCTAATAATTCAGAGGCACCAACCACGCTAAAATTGTGGACTTCGTTTTGATAAGCAACAGTTCCAGAAACCAAAACAATTGGAGATAAACTTTCAAGGCCTGGCACATTGGAAGGATTTAAAAGTGCTTGAACCTCTCTTTCTTTCAAAGAGTCAGTAAAAAAAGCGCTAAAGTCAGAAGGGCCTTTGGGTTCTCTGCCTGGCTCAATAATAATAGTGGCAGAGCCCAGGCCCCTTACTTGGTTTAAGATAAGCTCTTGGGCTCCTTTGCCCAAAGACATAATTAAAATAATAGAAGTGATGCCAATAATAATTCCCAAAATAGTTAAAGCTGAGCGGGATTTGTTTGCCCGCAGTCCTTTTATCGCAGTTTTAAAGCTGTTTTTTAGGGTCATACATTTATTTTATAAAGTTTTCCTTACCTGCCCGCCTTTGATCAACTTTGTGGTCGCTTTCTATCTCTCCATCGCGAAGGGTTATGATTCTTTGCGCATATTGAGCCGTGTATGTTTCGTGGGTAATTAAAATAATCGTGTGGCCTTGATTGTTTAAGTCCCCTATAATTTCCATTACACCGCTGCCAGATTTTGAATCTAAATTGCCAGTTGGCTCGTCAGCGAATATAATTTTTGGCTCGTTGATTAAAGCCCTAGCAATTGCCACCCTTTGTTTTTCACCGCCAGATAGTTGAGAAGTTAAATGGTTTAGGCGATGAGAAAGCCCTACTTGGTCAATAGCTTTTTTAGCTAACGTCTCCCATTTTGATTGGGGAGTTGTTGAATAAAGCAAGGGTAATTTTACATTTTCCAAAACAGAAGTTCGAGCCAATAAATTAAAGGATTGAAAAACAAAGCCCATTTTTTCATTGCGGACTCTTGCCACTTCATTATCTGTATATTCGTTTAACTCTTTGCCATCAAACAGATAGCTGCCTTTTGTTTGCCTATCCAAAAACCCTAAAATATGTAAAAGAGTGGATTTACCAGAACCCGAAGGCCCCATTACAGCCACAAACTCGCCCGCTTCTACATCAAAAGAAACCCCACATAAAGCGCGAGTTTTAGTTTCGCCCTCCGAATAAATTTTCTCTAAATTGTGGACTTCTATAAGTGGCATCAATTTTTATTTTGCTTTTTCAAAAGTGATAACTTTTTCTCCTTCGCTAATGCCGTTTAAAATTTCCACATTTCCATCTGACCCTCGCAGACCTAAAGCAACTTTTCTTTCTTCAATTTTTGCTTGCCCTGAGCGTGCCGAAGGGTTGACAACTTTAACAATTTTATCGCCATTTTTAGTTATAACCGCACGATAGGGCACGGCCAAAACATTTTCTCTTTGATTGGTTAAAATATCAATATTAGCTGTGAAGCCAGATTTTATCCGTTCATCTTTTTGGGTAAATTGCAAAGTGGTTTTGTAGGTCGCTACGCCTTCAAGTATTGTTTCCGCTGGGTCTACTTTAGCAATTTTAGCTTGGAATTTAACATCTGGCCCATAAGCATCTAAGGTAGCGGTGGCAATATCGCCTAGTTTTATTTTAGCAATATCGGCCTCGGGAATATTGGCTTCAATTTCAAATTCTGCTTGAGAGATTAAAGATACTATTTTTGCCCCAGCTTGGGCGATTTCTCCGGGCTTGGCGTTTTGCAAGATAATAATGCCAGTAATAGGCGCTTTTAAGGTGGCCTTGGTTATTTGGGCTGAAATATTATCCACACTGGCTTGGGCCGCCTTTGTTAAGGCGTCTTGAGATTGGATAGCCTCAAGAGTGGAGCCAGCCAATTGCAGTTCTAACTCGTTTTGAGCTACATCTAAGGCACTTTTGGCAGAGTTATAAACTGATTGTTGGGTATCAATATTTTTTTGGTTGGTTATTTTTTGAGAAGAAATCGATTGCTTTAAGGCATTAATGCTTGTGAGGATAGTGTTAATATTTGTTCGGCCAGTATTAACATAACCCTTGTAGGTTGAAATAACTGAAGCAGACAAGCCAGAAGCATTACTTAGGGCGCTATCAACCGTGTTCAAAAAATCGCTTATTTGGTTTAGGTCAGCAAGAGCTTTGTCTAGCGAGTTGTCGTTTGCTTTTAAATTCGCTACAGAATTATTAGCCAAAACTTTTTTATTTTGGCTATCTATCACTAACTGATAACTAGAGCAATAAAAAGTTAGTTGGGGGCTGTTAGTATTAGCATTAGAAAAAAGTTCTTGAGTTTGTTTATTGACAGCGTCATCAGCTTTGACATAAGCATCGTTTAGAGAATCTTTTACATCATCATAAAGATTGGCTAAATCAGAAGTGGCTTTAGTTTGAACATTAGTTAAGTTTGTTTTCTCATCTTCAAAATTTTTTTGAGCATTGGCTAATTTTGTTTGGTAAAGCTGTAGTTGTTCTGGCCTGGTGCCGTTTTGTAATTGATTTAATTGGGCTTGCTGGCTTTCTAAATTAGCTTGGGCTTGAGCTAATTGGGCCTGAAGTTCAGACTTGTCTAAAGACACTAAAATTTGCCCTTCGGTCACCAAATCGCCAACTTGGATAGGGGATGACTTTATTTTTCCACCCCGCTCAAGAGCCAAGTCCACTGATTGGGCTGGCTTGACTTTGCCTGTTACCGAAACTTCTTGAATAACATTTTGTTTTTTAACAATAACAAATTCATAAGGCAAAGGCTTATTTATTTGCCCAACTACAATCCCAGCGGTAATAGCCAGTACAACAACCACCCCCGAAGCAATTAAAATAAATCTTTTTTTGTTTTTCATAATTTTTTAGTATTATCATTGTAGCACAGCAAGCAACCCCCGCCATATTGACAATTTATAAATATAGTGGTATGGTATAAGAGAAATCGGAAGCGTTTTTCATTTTTTGGCACGGAGTGCCACCTCAGGAAAGGAAGTTACCATGGGCGTATTATTTGCATTTTTGTTGCTTTTTGGCGTTTGGATGGTCGGCTCTTACTATTATGATAAGGGCAAACAGGTAGAATACAGGAAAGCGGATAGAGAAAACGCTGCCTTCGAGGAAGCCGTCAAGGCTTTCGAAGAGGTTATGTATGTCTCCTTTCCTGCCATCGATTTAAAAATGGCAGACTGGGTTCAGGGGAAACCTGACCTAGGGACCGAGTACTACAGGTCAGTGGTTCGCAAAAAATATACGGAGTTAGGGGTAAATGTCGGGCTAGGATATTCCCTTAACTAACTAGGAAATTCCGCTGTCGGGAGCGGGAAATTCATTAAAAATAACACTAAATATAAAGAGGTTTTGTTCCCTGACAACAAAACTTCTTTTTTATTGCAAAAAATTTAATAAATAATAAATAAAATAAAAATAATCAAAAATTCTTTCTGTAAAGAAAGAATTTTTGGTGTGGACCCGGGGAGACTTGCACTCCCTTTATTGCGTGTCAAAGGCAATATGCTACTTTATGCACTACGGGCCCAGATCCACGGTTTTATTATAACAAAAAAGACCGTTTTTGCAAAAGGTCCCTTTTGTTGACACGCAACTATAGCTCGTAATGCGAGCATTGCCTATTGCCCGTATAATACCAAATTAAAAGAAAATGTCAAGATTTTTGATTGTGGAAAACTTTTAGAACAGCAAAAGCGAGGAGGCCGCCCAGGAGGGCGGTGGTGAGCTGGGGCCAGGACATCATTACAGATGCTTTTTGGGCAATTGGTTTTTGAGCGATTAAGTGAATAACAATATAGCTGGTGGAGAATAAAAATAAGAATTTTAAAACACTTGCCAAAATAACGCCTGTAAAAAAACGAAAAGAATTTTGGAAGCCACCGAGTGGCTTCGTCCTCCGAAGCCACTCGGTGGCTTCGGCGAAAACAACAACCATGATAGCGTTGCTGGCCATAATGAAAGGCACCATTGGGGCTAGGGGAGCTGGCAAGGTGCCAACTGATAAAGCAACCAAGCTTGGCAAAAGCCCAAGCATAATGCCAGCCTGAACGCCCAAAATAGCTGTGGCAATAAATAAGCAAGCGTTAACAATGGGGCCAGTAATTGGCTGAAAGTGAAACAATGGCGCAACTATAGACACACCCAGCAGGGCGGTGAAATAAATGAGAGAAAGAATTTTTGTTTTGTTTAGAGTGAGTATTTTGTATGGCATATTTGTTTTATTATCTTTTCGTTTTTTAGAAATTCTTTATAAACTTTTTGTAAATCAGGATTGTCAAAGGCGGTGCGCACTTTTTTTTGTTCATCAATATCGTAAAGAGCTTGAGCTCTTTTAGTTCTTATTGTTTTATCATTGGGCAAGGGCTGTCCGCCCCCGCCAATACATCCACCCGGACAAGCCATTACTTCAACGCATTGATATAGGCCTGGGTTTTTCCTTAATTGCTCTAAAATAATTTTAGCATTACCTGTGCCATTAACAGCTGCCACATTTAAAATTTTTCCATTTATTTCTACTTGGCTAACTTTTATTCCTTCTTGACCTCTTATAGATTTTACAGCACTCGGAGCGCTGTAAGCTCCTAAAATTTTTAAGGCAGTTCTAATAGCTGATTCCATTACACCCCCCGAAGCTCCATAAATAACACCGCTACCCGACGGATCGCC
This sequence comes from bacterium, assembly GCA_030648255.1. Lineage (GTDB taxonomy): Bacteria > Patescibacteriota > Minisyncoccia > Minisyncoccales > CG1-02-41-26 > STD1-80. The sequence goes on along the minus strand of JAUSHZ010000007.1, from coordinate 78,845 downwards.
AAATGGGTTGTCTGCTTTTTGGGGCTTGGCCTTGGCCAAATCAATGCCCCGTTTTTTTAATAAATAAGCTAACTCTCTGGTGGTTAAAACATAATCAACCGGCGCATAGCTTGTGCCGTTGTATTTAAAAAGCATTTCTTTCCTGACGATCTCATATTTTTTAGCCACACAGGGCATCACGGAAACCACAAAAATTTTCTTTGGGCTTATTTTTTCGCAAGAGGCCCAATAAGTTTTAATCAATCCGCCCAAAATTATGTGCGGGGGCTTGGCTGTTGCAATATTGGGAATAAATTCTGGATAATATTTTTCCACAAACCTTACCCAAGAAGGGCAGCAAGAGGACATTAGCAAAGAGGGTTTGTTTGACTTAAATTTTTCCACTATTTCTTTAGCTTCTTCAAAAGTGGTAAAGTCAGCCCCAACCGAAACATCAAAAACATAATCAGCCCCAAGCTGTTTAATAGCGCCAACTAATTGTTCGGTTACAATGGTGCCATGGGGCATTTCAAACTCTTCCCCAATTGAGCTTCTAATTGAGGGAGCAAATTGGAAAACCAGAATCTTATTTTTATTATTTAAAGGTTCCTCGATTTGTTCAAATTCGCTTTTTGCTTCAAAAGCGCCAACTGGGCAATGAGCAATGCATTGGCCACAATAAATGCAGGATTTGGTGGGTGAGGGAGTTATTTGGTAAAAACTGTCTTTCCCTCCCACTTCTAAATAACCAACAGCTTGATTTTGGCAAACTTCAACACAATTGCGACAGTCAATACATTTTGAAGAATCAAAAACTACGCTAGGACCAAACTCTATGGCAGGAAAATCTTTTTTGCGGTCAGAAAACCTTGAAATGTTAGCATTTAGTTCTTTGGCTAATTTTAAAAATTGGCAGTTATATAATAAAACGCAGTCCGAGCATTCTTCTTTGTGCTGGGCGAATAAAAGTTCAAGGTTAGTTTTTCGCAATTTAGCAATTTCTGGATTTTCAGTTTCAATTTCCATTCCATTTTCAACTATTGTTGAACAAGCAGTTTGGGGGTTGTTAATGCCCTTAATACTAACCAAACAAAGCCGGCACGAAGCATGGGCAGTTAAATCCGAGTGAAAGCAAAGAGTGGGAATGTAAATATTATTTTCTCTGGCAATTTCTAAAATAGTTTTGTCTTTTTCGGTTTCTATTTTTTTGTTGTTAATGGTTATTTGAATCATAAATAAAGCTGACCGAGACCCGACCTCCCCAAAACTGGGGCTCAGATTTTTGGAGGTCGGGTCTCAAGTGAGTTTTTCTATTGCTGTTTTAAATGGCAGGTAGGCAGTGTGGCCGAAAGGGCAAAGCGAAGACTTTTCCAAAACATCAAAAATGTCTGATAAAGTTTTAAGCTGTTCTTCTGTTGGTTTTTCTTTAATTTGCTGGAGGATTTCGTTTATGCGGTAAAGCCCTTCTCGGCAGGGAGCGCATTGGTCGCAGTTTTGCAACATCAAAAATTGAACCCAATTTTTCATTAAATCAATCGGGTTTTCTTTTTCTTTATTAAAAATAATAATAGAAGCCAACCCCTTAATAGGTTGGCTTAGTTCGGTGTCTAATAGAATTTCACCAACTGCTCCTCCCCCAATTTGATAAAAATAGTTAGTAGCTGGTAGTTGATAGTTAGTAGTTCGCTCCAATGTCTGTTTAATAGTAAAAGTTTCTGGCAGTTCATAAACACCTGGATTTGGAGTATCTCCGCTGATGCAGTAAAAACGATTATGACTGTATTCTCCCTTGGCGATTTTGTTTACCCAATAAAATGTTTCCACATTATTTATTAAAGTGGGTTTCCCCCACAAACCTTTTTCCGTCGGGAATGGTGGTTTTATTCTTGGCTCTACTCTTCTGCCTTCAATAGTGCTTAAAATTGCAGTTTCTTCTCCCGCTAAATATCCGGATGGTTTTTCAAAAAGCTCAATAGGTGAATTTTCTATTAGTTGTAAAAGTTTATTTTTGTATTTTAAATAAAAATTTTTATTTAAATAAATATAGGCGGTTGAGGCGCCAATTTCTTGCAAAGCGATTTTTACGCCATCAATAACTTCGGGTAAATAATTTTCTAAAATAAATGCGTCTTTGAAAACCTCAGGTTCACCTTCTGAAGCATTACATATTACAAATTTTTTATCCGCAGAAATATTTTTTACTGCTTCCCATTTTTTCCAAACAGGAAAATTACTGCCACTTCTGCCCAAAAGCCCGCTTTGTTTTAATTGTTCAATAATCATATTTATATTATAATGTTCGAATGGATATTTTACAAACAATTATTTTGGGGGTGGTTGAAGGCATAACTGAATTTTTACCAATTTCTTCCACTGGGCATTTAATTTTAGCCAATAAAATTTTAGGCCTTTCACAAACCGATTTTGCTAAAACTTTTGAAATCGCCATACAGGGGGGGGCAATTTTGTCGGTGGTGGCTTTGTACTGGAAAGCATTTTTAAACAAAGAAATTTTAAAGCGGCTTTTTGTGGCCTTTTTACCCACCGCTATTTTAGGGTTTTTGCTTTATAAGATAATCAAGGGTTATTTATTAAATAGCGAAGCAATTGTTTTGTGGGCTTTGCTTTTGGGTGGGGTGGCCTTAATTTTGCTTGAATTATTTTTTAAGTCCAAGCAAAAAGAAAACCTTATTGACGAGCCATTAAACATTCCTTTTAAAAAATGCTTTTTAATTGGGTGTTTTCAATCATTGGCTATGATTCCTGGGGTTTCCAGAAGCGGAGCCACTATTATGGGGGGGCTTTTAAGCAATATTTCAAGGAAAGCCATTGTGGAGTTTTCTTTTCTTTTGGCTGTGCCAACAATGATAGCAGCCACAGGATATGATTTGTTAAAATCAGGAGCCAGCTTTTCTGCCAATCAGGTTTGGGTGTTGCTTGTTGGCATTTTAGTTTCTTTTGTGGTGGCTTTGTTTTCAATCAAATTTTTAATTAAGTTTATCCAAAAGTATAGCTTTATTGGCTTTGGGGTTTATAGAATTATATTAGCTATAATATTTTTAATTTTTATTATCTAATTTTATGGAAAATATAACTTTCGAAAAATTTAAAGAAACCGATTTGCGGGTAGCCACTATTTTGCAAGCTGAAAAAGTGGAGGGCTCTGATAAACTGGTAAAGTTGCAAATTGATTTGGGTGTGGAAATGGGCCAGCGCCAAATTGTGGCTGGCATTGGCTTGGTCTATACGCCAGAAGATTTGGTTGGCAAGCAAATTATTATTGTGGCTAACTTGGAGCCAAAAACTTTAATGGGCCAAGAAAGCCAAGGGATGTTATTGGCGGCTAATGAAGCTGGCGTTCCAATTTTATTACAGCCCGATAAAAAAGTCCCTAATGGGGCGAGAGTAAAGTAATCAAATTTGTGGCTCAAATTCAAGTTTGGGAAAACGAATATAGAAACTCTAAACTGGTAACTAAAAAGCCAGAACCTCAAAAGGATGTTTTGCGGTTTTTAAGATATTTAAAAAAAGAGGAGAAGGTTGAATTGAATGGCTTGAGTGTTTTAGATTTGGGATGTGGAACAGGCAGAAATTCTAATTATTTGGCCTCGCTTGGCAACACGGTTGTTGGTGTGGACATTTCAAAAACAGCAATTGATATAGCAAAAAACCGAGCCAATGAAATGCAGATTGGCGATAAAGTAAGCTATGTTGTTGGAGATATGGGGGAAAGCTATCCGTTTGCTGATAATTATTTTGATTTAGTTTTGGACATAACTTCGTCAAACTCGTTAAACGAAAAAGAAAGAGATATTTATATTAAGGAGGTTTATCGCACACTTAAAAAAGGCGGATACTTATTTATAAGAGGGCTGTGCAAAGATGGTGATAAAAACGCAAAAAATTTATTAAAACTTTCCCCTGGGAAAGAATACGATACTTACATTATTAAAGAACTAGATTTGATGGAAAGAGTTTTTAGTGAAAAGGATTTTAAAGAATTTTATGGAAAGTATTTTAAAATTGAAAAATTGATTAAAAAATCCGGCTATGCGAAATTTCAAAACCAAAGCTATAAAAGAAATTATTGGTTAGCTTACTTACAGAAATAAGATTAAAAAATAAATGAAAAGCCCACAGATTAGTATTCTGTGAGCTTATGCGTTGCCTCATGTCACTAGTCGGGTATTCTCTCCCCGATTTTTATTACAGCAGTTTTTTTGTAACGTTTCCTTAACAACTCAATAATATGGAACAGGTCGTGGCATACTATGAGTATCACATTAACTTTCCCGTCATCGGGAAGTTGATGTAACTCTTCGTTGTGTATGGAAAGGATCTCTTTTTTTTCTATCTGAGGATAAATCCTAGACAGACTTTTTTCTGTCCAGTCCCTGTGGCTATCGCAACAGATTACTAACATTTTGTTATTATTAATTTTCTATCTCCTTGTATGTCTTGGGTGGGGCAGTTGAGTTGGAACGCGCTCGTCTTTTATTTTTAGATAGCATATACCTTAAAACTTGTCAAGGGGTTTGACAAGTTTTTTGGCAAAATATGGGTTTTGGATATATTAGCTGTATGCTGTTAATAAAAGGGGTTGACAGGTTTTTAATTAGTATTATAATGAGTTTGTGGATTAGTTTTGTCGACATAACTGACAACATTTACTTAATAGCATGTATATTTTTATTGATGAATCTGGTAATTTTCAAGGTGATAAAGAAAAACTTTTCATAGTCGGCGGGTTTATTATTGGCAATCAACGAACCACTGCCAAAGCGTTTCGCAAGTGGCAAGACGCAAAATTTGCTAACAAAAAACTTAAATTCCGCAGGGAAGTTAAGTTCACCGATGCTCGTTTAACTGATAAATTGCGCGCTGAAACACTATTATATTTAGCTCAACAAAATATCCGTATTTTTTATTCTTTTCTAAAATCAGAAAATATTCCTTTGGAATTTAGAAGAAAAAGCGCTGTTGAGTCGGGCCGTCTTTATACTGAGATAATAGCTAAAACTCTTGATATTATTTTTCCTAACGCAGAGCCACAAATTATTCTTAATTTAGACCATAGAAGTTTGAAAAAAGTTTCACAAAAAGAATTTAAAGAAAACTTGCGTTTGCATATTATCTTGCAACTATCTAAAAAAGCGAGCGTTTATGTAAATACTGTTGATTCTGCAACTGATTCTAATATACAAATTGCCGACTGGATTTGCGGGGCATTATATCGCTATTACACTAACCGACCATTTGGAAAAAAGTTTTATGAAATTTTACACAGTAATATTATTGCTTCACAAGAATTATTTAAAGATTATTGGAAAGAATTTAACAAAAAATAAAATAATAAAAAACACCTCAAAAGAGATGATTTTTATAGAGTGGCGTCTCCTAGGATTTACCACAAGTATTAAGACCTCCACATGCGCGGAGGGTACCCTCGTGGTCTCCTAAAAGCTATTATTGCCAGCTCTAATATAATTATAATATAATAAAAAAATATGTCAATAGAAACATTAAAACAATTAGGTTTGAGCGACAATGAAACAAAGGTTTATTTAGCGGCCTTGGAATTAGGTCAGGCCACAGTGCAAGAATTGGGCAAAAAGTCGGGGGTTAGGCGCACCACTGTTTATACGGCCATCGATGGCTTAAAAGAAAAGGGCATTATTAGCCAAATTAAAAAAGGAGCTAAAACATTCTTAGTGGCTGAAAGCCCGGAAATTTTGGGGCAAATAGCAGACAGGCGAGCTCAAATGTTTAAAGAGTCCTTGCCAGAGTTAAAATCGATTTACAACATAACAGGCAACAAGCCCAAAGTGAGATTTTTTGAGGGGCAAGAAGGCTATTTAGCAGTTTATGGAAACATCTTAAAAGAAAAGCCAAAAGAATTACTCGGGATTGCTTCTTATGAAAATTTTAAAAAACATATTGACGAGCAATACGAAGAAAGCTGGACACAAAAACGAATAAAGCAAGGCGTTTTTTTGCGTTGGCTGGACTTTGAGACACCATCAGTTCAAGCAAGAGTCAGCGAAGGGAAAAAGGGCTTGAGAGAAATTAGGTTTTTACCAAAAGAATTTTCTTTTTCAGCTACAATGTTTATTTATAATGAAAAAGTTATAATGGTATCGGGCAAGCAAAAAGAGTTTTTGGCCGTGGTTATTGAAAATGCGGAATTTAGCCAGATGCAAAAGCAGGTGTTTGAGATGTTGTGGGTTAGTAATAAAAAGGGTGTTTAATTGTAATAATATGATGGAGGAGTTTTTGGGAAAAACAGACGAGCAATTGGCGCTGTTGACTCAGCAGGGCAATGTGGAGGCCTTTGGTTTTTTGATTGAGAAATATCAAGATAAGATAAAAAAATATGTTAGAAGAATGGTGCAGGGTCCAGATGAGCCAAACGACATTACCCAAAATGTTTTTTTAAAAGCGTTTGAAAATATTAAAGGATTTGATACCAAACAAAGATTCTCTCCTTGGGTTTATAGAATTGCCCACAATGAAACTGTAAATTATTTAAAAAAGAAAAAGCCCTTGCCTTTATTTGATTTTGATGTTTTTTTACCCCGCTATAATATTGACAAAGAAGATATTGAAAATGAAGCAGAAAAAAAATTATTTCCTCCAAAAATAGAAGAATTTATTAACGAGCTTAATTTTAAGCAAAAAGAAGTTATTTTACTTTATTATTTTCAGGAACTGTCTTATCAAGAAATAGCCGAGGTGTTAAAAATTCCCATAGCCACGGTTGGCGTTCGAATTAAAAGAGCCAAAGAAGCCATAAAAGAAATCGCCTCCGCCAAAGGCGGATCCGCCTCTGGCGGAAAAATATATGCAAACAAATAATATTTCCCAAAAAGTAATAGAGAAAATAAAAGCGGGCAAAGTTAAAATGAAGCCCAAAGCACTGTTTGTTTTTCAGGCGATTGCTTTGCTTTTTCTGGCAATCGTTGCTATGGTTTTTGCGGTTTTTGGCACCAGCTTTATTGGATTTGCTTTAAAGGTAAAGGGCTACTCTCCTTTTTTAATAGCCATAATTTTAGCAGTCGCTTTATTTGTGGTGCTGGCCTGGGTTTTATCTAAAAAATTTCCTGCTTTTTATAAAAAGCCCTTATTGCTGGGCCTAACGATTATTTTAATATCTATAGCCATGGTGAGCTTGGCGGTTTTCTTAACCCCTTTTCACCAAAAAATAATGGAATATGTCCAAGTAAATAATATTCCAATTATTTCTCCGCTGTATCAATGTGGCTGTGGCTGCTCAACTAGCCATATTTGTTCTTTACCTAAAGAAACTAAACCACAGCCAAGCTGTGGCTGTTCTGGGGGTGGCGGCCAAGCGGGAGGAAGTTGTGGTGTGGAATAAAATTTGTTTTTGGTTGTAATAATGTTATTAAAGCTAAAAACATATGATAAAAGAACAAAAATATTTCGTTAAGGGAACTCATTGTGCGAGCTGTGAAATTTTAATTGAGAAAAAATTACTTGAAGAAAAAAACATAGAAGCAGTGGAGGCATCAAACCAAAGGGGCGAGGTTTTAGTTGAATATACAGGCGAAAAGCCCTCTGCCCATCATTTGAATAAGCTATTTGAAAAAGACGGTTATATTTTTTCGGAAAAAGAAAAAACCGTCTCCGTCCCTGCGGGGGTTCGGCGTGGCGAGGAAGAAAAAAATTCTAACAGCTCTTATAATATTATCATGGCTGTTGTGATAGGGGCGTTCGTATTTTTAGGGTTTCTATTTTTAAATAAATTAGGGCTTTCAAGATGGGTTAATGTGGGCGAGAAATCTTCCTTGCCAGCTTTTATGCTATTTGGGCTGTTGGCTGGGCTTTCTACTTGTGCGGCCTTGGTTGGGGGTTTAGTGCTTTCTATGTCCAAACAATGGAATGAGGCCTACGCAGGCGGAAGCAACAAGCAAAAATCAACTCCTCATTTAATGTTTAATGCTGGCCGTTTAGTTTCGTACGCTTTATTGGGAGGCATATTAGGCGCTATTGGAAGCAAGCTGCAATTATCGCCCAGCTTTTCGGCTCTTTTGGTTTTAGGGGTTTCGGTTTTAATGCTATTTTTGGCTTTGCAAATGATAGGGGTTAAGGCTTTTCAGCGTTTCCAGATAACTATGCCAAAGTCAATGACTCGCTATGTGGCTAACGAGAAAAATTTTAAGGGCAAATATATGCCTCTTGTAATGGGCGCTTTAACTTTCTTTTTGCCTTGCGGGTTCACTATAACCGCGCAGGGCTTGGCTTTAATTTCCGGGAGTTTTTTACAAGGCAGTTTAATTATGTTGGCCTTTGCTTTGGGAACTTTGCCGGTTTTGTTGTTTATTGGGCTTTCTAGCGCTAAGCTTGTAAACAATAGGAAGTTATCAGAAAGGTTTTTGAAAACAGCTGGAGTGGTGGTTCTATTTTTTGCCCTATTTAATGCCAATAACCAAATGAATGTTTTGGGCTATTCGGGTATTGGCGATTTTCTTGGCAAGACAACTCAATCAGCAAGCAACAAAACTCAAAATAATAATAGCAATAACGAAGAGGGCTTGCCGGCAATTGTAGATGGCAAGCAGGTGATAAAGATGGACGCTTCTTCTTCGGGGTATAGTCCTAATTATTTTAAAGTAAGGGTTGGCGTGCCAGTTAGATGGGAAATTACTGACAAAGGCACAAGCGGTTGTACTAATGCGGTTATCTCTAATAGTTTATTTAGCGGGCAGATTGGTTTAACTCCCGGGCAAACCAGTGTTAAAGAGTTTACGCCTAAAAAAACAGGAAAGTTTAAATTTTCCTGCTGGATGGGAATGGTTTCGGGGATTATGGAGGTGGTGGATGTAAATTCAGCTCCAAGCGGAAATAGCGGTAATGCTAATATCGCTGTAAATAATACGGATGTTGTCCCGTCTGGGGCTAAGGGCTGTGGCTGTGGGGGGGGAGGTGGTAGTAGCTGTGGCGGGAAATAAATCAAGGTTATATTGCTAAATCATATGAATAAAATAAATTTTAAAATAAGAGGAATGAGCTGTAATGCTTGCGTTCAATTAATTACTAAAGAATTGAAAGAACAGCATGGAGTTATTGAGGCCAAAGTTGATTTTGAATCCAATTCCGGCTTGGTTATGTATGATAAAACAAAAATACAAAAGCAAGGCATTTTTGACGCTGTTAAAAAAGCGGGAGATTATCAAGCCCAAGAACTTGGCGATAGCGATGGCCAAGATAAAGCAGATGGTCAAAATGCAACGCCTACTTTTTCCAAGTCCTTTTTAAAAGGGCTTTTAGCGGGCGGGGTAGCTGTTTTTTTGTTATTAAATATATTTTTTAGCGTTTCGTATAAGCAATCATCTTTGCAAGCAAAAGCGGATTCTGCAAAAAATAACAATCTACCTCAAAAACAAGCTCAAGATGCGGGCATCATTCAAGACGCCCAAACAGTACAAACCTTTACTATTACCAAAGACGACCATATTAGAGGCAACTCAAATGCTAATATTACTTTGGTGGAATTTTCTGATTTTCAGTGTCCATTTTGCGAAAAGCAATATCAAACTTTAAAGCAGTTACAAAAAGAATATCCAAAAGAAATAAGGTTGGTTTATAAGCATTTTCCTTTGGGTTTTCATCAATACGCTCAAAAAGCGGCTGAAGCGTCAGAGTGTGCTAGCGAACAAGACGGCTTTTGGGAATATCACGATAAACTATTCGAAAACCAGAGCAGTTATAGCGTTGAAAATTTCAAAAAATGGGCCAGTGATTTGGGCTTAAAGAGTAGCCAGTTTAATAACTGTCTTGATTCTGGAAAATACGCTCAAAAAGTTCAAGCCGATGCCAAAGAAGGCCAAGAAAAAGGAGTGGATGGCACGCCAGCTACTTTTATAAATGGTCAGTTAATTAGCGGAGCATTGCCTTACGCCACCTTTAAAGAAGCCATTGATAGTTTGTTGAAATAATTTATGAAAATAAAACGAAATTTTATTATTAGCATTATTATTGTGGCTGTGGCAGTTGCTATGGCTGGTTATTTTCTTTTTGCCAAGCCAGGAGAGCAGGGAAAACAAGGAGGCAATGCTTCTTCTATTTGCGCAATTAAAGAAATAACTTTTTACTATCTTGACGGCTGTGAATGGTGTAATAAAGTAAAATCAGAGGGCACATTGGAGAAAATAGAGGGGTTAGGCATTAAGATAAATAAAATAAATGCCTCTGTGGGCCCTGTTCGCTATAAGTTTACAGGGGTGCCCACTTTTATTATTAATGAAAAAGTTTATGAGGGCTACAGAACTTTTGATGAAATAAAAGAATTGCTTTCTTGCCCGGTAGGCGATGGCTATCAAGCTGAAAATCAACCGTCCTCCACATCTGTTTCTTTGCCTGCAGTTCAAGTTCAAACAGAAAAATCTTTTTTTGGCCAAAAGGGCGAAAAAGTGGTTTTTGAGAACAAAGAAATTAGGTTGGAAGCCACGCAATTTAATGATAACAAAGCTCGTTTTTATAATGTGGAGATGCCTGATGGGAAGATAGTTCGTTTTTTTGTGATTAAGGATAAGAAAGGAGTTTATCGAGCCGCCGCAGATGCTTGCCAAGTTTGTTTCGGAGAGCGAAAAGGATTCCGCCAAGAAGGAGATGAAATTGTTTGCAATAATTGTGGCAATCGCTATCCTATAGAAAAAATCGCCACAGAAAAGGGCGGGTGCAATCCCGGGCCAATAAACCCCAATTTACAATTACAAGATGGTAAAATAATTATAGAACAGGCCGATATTGAGCAAGTTTCTAATCTTTTTTAATCAAATCATTTAAAGAAAAAAAACATATGACAAAAAATCAAAAAATTATTTCAGCTGTGGTGGGAATTATTTTTATAGGTGGAATAGCATTTTTATCACTTTTAAAAGGAAATATCCCCAAGACAGCCAATACTAACTTGGCTTTAGAAAAAAAGCCGGTAGAAGTTCAACAAGAAGTTCAAAAAGGAAAAGAACAGCCACCAAGAGAGGTAAGTATAAAAGCGTTTCGGTTTGGCTATGAGCCAAATGTTATTAATGCAACAAAGGGCGAAAAAATAAAAATTAATATAGAGAATACAGATGTCCTTCATGGGATGAGAATTCCGGACTTGGGAATAAGCGGTAATGAAGTATTAGAATTTACAGCAGACCAGGTTGGAGAATTTTCTTGGTACTGTACTAATATGTGCGGGGAAGGGCATAGAGCCATGCAAGGCAAGTTGATAGTGAAATAATGCAATGATAACAATCTTTGATAAAAGCTTGGTTTATTGGTCGGGCATGCTAACAGGCATATTTTTCGTTCTTAGCTTTTTGGGCTGCTGTTGCAATTTACGGCTGGCGAGAAATAAATTTTTCAATTTAGCCCAAAAATACCACAAAAAGATTATTTATTTGGCAGTAGTGTTCTTTCTCGTTCATTTTGCTTTAGCGGTTTTGGGTCAAAATTTTAAGATATGGATTTAAACAAAAAAAATTTATGAAAAAAATAATTCTAAAAATTAGCGGTATGCACTGCGCTTCTTGTGAAAAAATTATCACTATGGAGCTTGGCGAATTGCCAGGGGTAAGCAATATAAAAATAGATTCTACATCTGGAGTTGGGGAATTAGAAATAGACAGCGGTCTTGTTAGCGAGCAAGCTGTTTTACAGACAATAGAAAAAGCTGGCTATAAAGCAGAGATTGCCAACGAAGAGGGCAATCAAAACAATAGCAATAACAGCGCCAATGAAGAGTCGCAAATTTCTCTGGAAAAAAAAAACGGTAAATAGCGACGCGCCTTTTAAAATGAAGGTGGAGTCAATGGTGGAAGCAGAAGGTAGCTTTTCTTCTAAAAATGACATTCCAAATTTTGAAGGTAAGGTTAAGCATTATAAAAAAGGCGAGTTTGAGGTGCCCCAAGGCCGAGAAGACATTGATAAAATTGTTGAAAATTTAATTCACTCTTCAAAAATTAGCCAGTTGTTCAGTATTTTTTCTGGGGATGTTAAATCAACCCAAAATATTAGCTCTGGGGTTGTTCTGCAGCCACCTCAAATGCCCCATCACGACTCATTGCCAGATTCCTCTTCAACAAAAAGCAAAGGAGAAGAACATATTAGCTTAATTTTAGGCGGAATGCATTGCGCTTCGTGCGCAGGTATTATTGAAAGAGCAATTAAAAAAACGCCTGGGGTTAAAACCGCTTCGGTTAACTTTGCCGCGGAAAAAGCCCGGGTTATTTTTGATAGCTCGGTTTCTTCAGTTGAAAATTTAATTTCTGCTGTTAATAAAGCTGGCTATAAAGCATCTGTACACGAGGAGGCAAACACAGAGGAAGAAAGCGCTAACAAAGAAAAGCATATAAAATCATTGTGGAGGAAATTTATCTGGGGAGCAGTGTTGTCTGCCCCAATGCTTTACTTTATGTTCTTGGACTTTTTTAAGTTCTTACCGGGAGGCGTTGCTTTTTTACCCTACATTGGCATTATTTCTTTAATTTTAACTTTGCCTGTCCAGTTTATTATTGGCAAGGGATTTTACAAAGGGTTTTGGAGCGGGCTGAAAATGAAAACCTTTAATATGGATAGTTTGATTGCCATTGGCACCAGCACCGCTTTTTTCTATAGCTTGTGGCAGTTTATTAATTATATTGTTGTAAATAATTCTGTAATCGGATTGGCTGGCGCCAAAATACCAGAACTCTATTTTGAAACAGCCGCTTTTTTAATTACTTTTGTTTCTTTAGGAAAGTTTCTTGAGGCAAAAGCCAAAGGCAGAACTTCTCAAGCCATTAAAAAGCTGGTTGGCTTGCAGCCAAAAACAGCTCGAGTGACTCGTGGCAGTTCAACAGTTGATATTCCAGTGGACCAAGTAATGGCAGGGGATATTGTGGTGGTTCGGCCGGGTGAAAAAATTCCAGTTGACGGTGTTATTGTTAAAGGCCAGTCATCGGTGGACGAGTCAATGCTAACAGGGGAGAGCATTCCCAAAGAAAAAAATATTGGGGATATGGTTATTGGCGCCACTATTAACAAAAATGGCAGTTTTGAATTTAAAGCCACTAAAGTTGGCAAAGAAACTGCGTTAGCGCAAATTATCCGCTTAATTGAAGACGCCCAAGGCTCTAAAGCCCCTATTCAGGCGGTGGCTGATAAAATTTCCGCTAAGTTTGTGCCTATTGTTTTGGGAATATCTGTTTTAACATTTTTAATTTGGTTTTTTATATTAGGTTCTAGCTTGAGTTTTGCTTTAATGGCATTTACTTCGGTAATTGTTATTGCCTGCCCTTGTGCTTTGGGATTAGCCACGCCAACCGCTATTATGGTAGGAACTGGCAAGGGCGCTGAAAGCGGTATTTTAATTAAAGGAGGGGAGCCATTGGAAGCGGCTTGTAAAGTAAGGGCGATTGTCTTTGATAAAACAGGCACTTTAACTAAAGGCAAGCCAGAGGTTACAGATATTGTTGGAGTTACCTCAATTGACGAAGACGAAGTTATCGCTATAGCAGCAAGCTTGGAAAAATTATCCGAACATCCATTAGCTGAAGCCATTGTTAAATACGCAGGAGAAGAGGCAATTACTATAAAAGAAGCAAGTAATTTTAAAGCAATTCCCGGGCATGGTGTTGAGGGAGTTATCAATGCTAATAAATATTATTTGGGCAATCGTAAGTTAATTATGGATATCGCTGGCTTTAAAGTGGAAGGCATCGAAAGAAAGATGAAACGCTTAGAAGAAGAAGGAAAGACCGTAATGATCTTGGCTTCAAGCCAGGAAATTTTGGGATTGGTGGCGGTGGCTGACACTATTAAAGAAACATCAGCAGAAACAGTTTCTTTATTACAAAAAAGAGGCATAGCCGTTTATATGATAACAGGGGACAATCAAAGAACAGCCCAAGCTATCGCTAAACAGGCTGGCATAAAAAATGTTTTAGCTGAAGTTCTGCCTCAAGATAAAGCCAATGAAATTAAAAAATTGCAAGATACAGGTATTAAAGTGGCAATGGTGGGAGATGGCATAAATGACGCTCCAGCTTTAGCCCAAGCGGATTTGGGCATTGCTATGGGCAGTGGCACAGACGTGGCAATGGAGGCAGGGGGCATTGTGATAATCAAAGATGATTTGCGAGATGTGTTAACTGCCATACAGTTAAGCAAAGAAACAATGAGCAAAATAAAACAAAATATGTTTTTTGCTTTGTTTTATAATGTAATGGGCATTCCAATTGCGGCTCGAGTTTTGGTGGGGCTGGGCATTGTTTTAAAACCCGAATTGGCAGGCCTGGCTATGGCTTTGAGCTCGGTTTCGGTGGTTTCTAATTCATTATTTTTGCGTGGCTTTAAGCCAAACAAACGCAACTGGCTTTCTAGTGTAGCCCCGTTTGCCATGGCCATAATATTCACTTTAATTTTCTTTCTCTTCGCTCGCTTGAGCAAAATGAGCTAAATCCTGTAAAAAATGTTAAATTACGAAAAAATTAAAAATGATTTTCCATTATTGAGTAAGCAGATAAATGATAAAAAGATAATTTATTTTGACAGTTCTTGTATGAGCTTGAAGCCGAGGCAGGTTATTGAAGCGATGAACGAATATTATTTTGAATTTCCAGCGTGTGCGGGTAGAAGTTCGCATCGTCTAGGCGAATTGGTTACAAAGAAAATAAAAGGAGCGAGACAGGCAGTTGCCAGGTTTATTAACGCTGACGAACAAGAAATCGTTTTTACGAGAAACACCACCGAAGGAATCAATTTGTTAGCCAACTCATTAGATCTAAGAAACGGGGACTTGGTTTTAACTACCGACAAGGAGCACAATTCCAATTTGATTCCGTGGCAAGTATTGATTAAGAAGAAAGGAATTCGTCATGAGATAGTCAAATCAAACGACGACAGTGTTTTTAATTTTGAAAAGTACAAAGAATTGGTAAGGGGGGTAAAATTGGTGTCAATGGTTCACACTTCAAATTTAGATGGCGCGACAATTCCAGCTAAAGAAATTATTAAAATTGCCCACGAAAATGGCGCTTTAGTATTTTTGGATGCGGCGCAAAGCGCTCCGCATAAAAAAATTGATGTAAGGGATTTAGATGTTGATTTTATGGCTTTTTCTGGGCATAAAATGTTGGGGCCGACTGGCACAGGTGTTTTTTATGGAAAATATAACTTACTTGAAAAATTAGAACCATTTATGGTTGGGGGAGACACAGTAGAATATTCTACTTATACTGACCACAAAATGTTGCAATCGCCAGAAAAATTTGAGGCCGGACTTCAGGATTACGCTGGAATTATAGGGCTTGGCGAGGCGATTAAGTACCTTGAAGCCATAGGATTTGATAATATAAGAGAGCAGGAGTTGAAACTAAATCGCTATATTACCGAAGAAATAAGCAAATTTCCAAAAATTAAAATCATTGGCCCTAGCGATTCGGCTTTAAGGTCGGGCATTATTTCTTTTTATATTGATGGTACGGATATGCACCAGACCACTTTAATACTAGATGAGATGTCCAATGTAATGATTAGGTCTGGCCAGCATTGCGTCCATTCTTGGTTTAATGATAGAAAGATTAAAAATTCTGCTCGGGTGTCTTTGTATTTTTATAATACTATGGATGAGGCAAAAATTTTTATTGAAACATTCAATAAAATAATTAAAATATTATGATTTGTATTATAGCTTTGATTGTATTTTCTATACTCGGAATTTTCAGCGCTACGCACCGAGTGTTAGCTAAAGAGGCGTTAGACTGCGTATTTAGAAGAGTAACACTCCGTCCGTGCAACACCGGATTCAATGAAAAAATAAAAAGTCAATTAGTCGCCCGACTGTTAAACAGGTCTGTTTTTGCCGCTCGTATTTTCAATAAATACTTTGAAGTTTTTTCCTGGGCATTTCTTATCTTAATGGTAGCCAGCACTTTTTGGGTGGTAAAAGGCGGATATAATTATTATCTTTATGGCAGCTGTAATGGCCTCAACCAAAGCGGTTTTTGCGCTTTTGACCCAAAAGGCGAAAACAATAAAGTGACTGAAATTAACGTTCAGTGCCCGGAGGTAGAAAAGAAAGAGGAAAATGTAACTCTTGACAATGTAGATTTATCAAGTTTTCCAACTAAAAATATCGGTTCAAAAAATACAGTTGTTTTAATAGGGTGTTATGAGTGTGACTATACTCGAAAGGCATATCCCGATATTCAAAAATTAGTGAAAGAACAAAAAACCAATTATACTTTTGCCCACTATCCCGCTAAAGAAACCACAAATTACTTGTCGGAGATTGGATATTGCGTGTATAAAGAATATGGTGAACGATTTTGGCAGTTTAACGATTATTTATTTACAGTAGATAAAGTGGCAATTTATGGCAAGGATTATATGGAAAGAATCTTGGATAATTTTGAGTTTGATGTAAATAAAATTAATCAATGCCTTAATAATTCAGAAACCGTTGACGCAGTAGAGTATCAGCTCGAACAGCTGCAAAAAACCCATCTCTATGGCACCCCGACAGTTTTTATCAATGGCAAAGCTTTCGTAGGGCCCAAGCCATACCGTGTTTACAGAACCGAGATTAAAAAATTTATAATATTCTAAAATTATGGATTGCTGTAATATAGAGCCGAGGATAAAGTGGGTGCTTTATGTAGCTTTTTTTATCAACGCCGGGATGTTCTTTACTGAATTGGCAAGCGGAATAGTGGCTCACTCTAATGTATTGATCGCTGATTCTTTGGATATGTTTGGGGACGCGTTTGTGTACGGGCTTAGTTTATTTGTTTTATCTAAAAACCATAAAACCCAAGCGAGGGCGTCTCTAATAAAAGGTGTTATAATGCTTACAGTAGGTTTGTATGTTCTTTGGCAATCATTTTATAGAGTGTTTTATCCAGTAGTTCCATCGGCGCAAACTATTACGCTGATTGGTATTTTGGCCCTTGTAGCCAATGTCGTATGTTTTTTCCTTCTAACAAGATATAGAGATAAAAACATAAATATGAAGTCTGCCTGGATTTGCTCCAGAAATGATGTGTATGGAAACATCAGCGTTATTGGAGCTGGAATTTTGGTTGGCTACTTCAACTCTATGTGGCCTGATATAATCGTTGGAATGGGAATGGCTGGATTGGTTTTATATTTTTCGGTTAAAATTATAAAAGAATCAAAACAACATATTAAATTATGAAACTCGGTATTATCTTGCAATCAAATAAACCTGAACATGTGTGGAATACATTTCGTTTTGGAATTACCGCTTTAAAAGCAAGCCATCAAGTGAAAATTTTTTTAATGAACGAGGGGTCAGAACTTGATATTATTCCAGACAGCGAGAATTTTGACATATCCATGAAAGTGGCGGAGTTTAAAGAGTCAAAAGGTGAAATTTATGCTTGCGGAACTTGTCTAAAAGTTCGTGGCAAAGAGGAAAGCAAGGTGTGTCCTGTTTCCACGATGCCCGACTTGCTAAAAATGGTCGAGGACTCGGATAAAGTTTTAGTTTTCGGTTAATTGAATAAAAATATGGAAAACTCTAAAAAAATTGAATGGATTCTGCGGGTAGCCGTGGCTGGCGAGTTTATCGGCCATGGCGTATTTGGCTTGCAAGCAAAGCAAGGCTGGATTCCTTATTTTACTTCGGTGGGCATTTCGGCGGATACCGCCGTTACTCTTTTACCGCTTATCGGCGCTTTAGATATAGCCCTTGCCATTTTAATTCTGATAAAACCAGTTAGAATAGCTTTGCTCTGGATGACGTTTTGGGCATTTGCCACCGCGCTTATTCGGCCAATAGCCGGAGAACCCATTTGGGACTTTGTAGAACGATTTGCCAATATCGGCGCGCCGTTGGCGCTTTTATATCTGTTGGAAATTCCAAAAAGTTTAAAGGAGTGGTTTAGATAACAATAAATTTATGAAAAAAATATTTTTTATCACAACTTTTATTTTTATTTTAAGTTTTGTTTTGCCGACTTTCTCCCTTGCGCAAGGTATGATGAATTTTGGATTTACGCCTTTTGGCGGATTCGGTTGGATTTTTATGCTGGTTTTTTGGGGCCTCATAATTTGGGGGATTATAGCTTTAATAAGAGGAGGTTCTGGAAAGGGTCATATGTGCGGACACAACCATAGCGATGGCGCGCATGAAAAATCTCCGCTTGAGATTTTGAAAGAACGATACGCGAAAGGTGAAATAGATAAAAAAGAATTTGAGGAGAAGAAAAGGGATTTGGGAGTTTAAGATGAGTTAATGGTATTTTGGCGGAAAATTTGACTTTGGGGAATTTTTTGTCTAACATAAAAATAAACTTATGGCTAAAAAAATCAATCAATATAAAATTATTATTGAGCAGGATGAAGACGGCTATTTCGTGGCTTCTGTGCCAGCCCTGCCTGGTTGTCATACGCAAGCAAAAACATTAGGGGATTTAAAAGAAAGAATTCGCGAAGCAATCTTGCTTTGCCTTGAAGTAGCGAAAACAAATCCTAAGTACAGCCTAAATTATTAAGACAAATTTTGCGGGAAATAAATGTTTCGCCAGCAGAATTTTCAAAGTTTCTGTAAAATTTTTTAAGGGGTGTTTTTGTCTAATGACGGCTAAAGCCGTCTTTTTGGTTGCTGTGGATAACTTGGCTTGATTTTCTATTTTTGTTCTATTACAGTGAATAAAAGTATTCATATGTTTTCACTTACTAAAAAACAAAAAAAGTTTTTGGATTATATTCAAAATTGTTTTGAAAAAAATGGGTATAGCCCATCGCACGAGGAAATAAGAAAACATTTTAAGTTGGCGTCTGTTTCAACAGTGAACCACTATATGCAGGTCTTGCAAGGAAAGGGTTATATTACGCGAGAAAAAAATATCGCTAGAGCTGTAAAAGTTGGCAAGCAGGAGTCAAGTGTTAGCATTCCATTTAAGGGATACATTGCCGCAGGTGAGCCAATTGAAGCTATTGAAGAACACGAAACTATAACCGTGCCTCAAAATATGGTGGCTGTCTCGGGCGAACATTTTGCTTTGGGGGTAAAAGGCAACAGTATGATTGACGAAGGTATTTTTGATGGGGATACTGTGATAATCCGCAAACAAAACACCGTAGAAAATGGGGAAACAGCTGTGGCGTTGATAAACGGCAACGAAGTTACTTTAAAAAAGATATTTAAAGAAAAAACCCGCATCCGCCTCCAACCCGCCAACCCCGCCTTAAAACCCCTATATGTTAAAACCGTAATAATCCAAGGCAAAGTCATCAGTGTTTTGAGAAATTTCACAGATGTAGTGAAAGACAAAAGTATTTAATTTTGATATAGTAAAAATAAAATTATGAGTACCAAAAAAGCTTCACAAAAAGAAAATAAAAAGAAAAAGGTTTTGTCGATGATTTTTAAAATTTGTAAAGATAAAAACGATTTTGTTTTTGACAATGACTTAGTTAAAGCGGTTTCTAAAAAAGTAGGATTTCAAAATCATTTCGACGCTACAAAACTAGATACCAAAGAAAGACTGCCTGTTGCTTTGCAAAAAGAAGATTTTGCTCTTATTCATTTAGGAAGTGGAAAGCACCAGTTTATTAAAGATATAGAAAAAATTTATCATAATTTTGAGCCAATACAAAAGATAATTGATTGGCAATATAAAAAATCAATTTTAAACCAATACAACACCAGCGAATCGAATATTTTGTCGGTTGCAAACAATCAGCGAATTTTGCATCACTTTTTATTTGGTCAAGACAAAGAGTTTGATAATTCGGACATTGCCAGTAGACCAAAAACATATTTTCCCCATAGAACAAAAGCTAATTTAGGGTATGGTTTTGGTAAAAATGTAGGGATAAAACTAAATAAAGTTCAGATTGAGATTGATTTAACGATTGAATTTATGGGCAAAATAGGGATTTTTGAAGCAAAAAATGGTAAGCCAACGAATTTTTCGATATACCAAATTTACCACCCCTTTCTTTATTATTGGCAGGCAAAACAAAAACCAGAATTAAAAACAAAAATAAAAGAAATTGTTTGTATCTATGTGGTCAGGGAAAGGCAAAAGGGGTTTGATGCACTTAATTTGTATGCTTATACTTTTACTAATCCCCAAGACATAACTTCAATTAAATTTTTAAAGTCAGTTAGGTATAACTTAATAAATCAAAACAAAAAATGATAGAAAATTTTATAAACAAAATTTTTAATGACGATATTCTAGTTACTCTAAAGAAAATGCCAGATAATTCGGTTGATATGGTATATGGTGACCCAGATTATAATGTGGGCATAAATTATGCTGGTAAAAAATTTACCGCTAAATGGAATGAGTATATTGATTGGTATATTGAGCTTACGAAAGAATGTATGAGGGTTTTAAAACCGACAGGGAATTTATTTATGATGAATTACCCAAAACAAAATGCCTATTTAAGAGTAAAATTTCTAGACGACAATGCCTTTTTAGTAAATGACTATGTTTGGGTTTATAACTCAAATATTGGCCATAGCGATAAAAAATTTACCACTGCCCATAGAGTTATTTTACACGCTACAAAAACAAAAAATAATAATTTTTATAAAGATCAAGTTGCTTTACCCTATCAAAATCCAACCGATAAAAGAATACAGGGAAGAATTAAAAATGGAAGTGCTGGAAGGATGCCATACTCTTGGTTTTATTTTGATTTAGTTAAAAATGTTTCTAAAGATAAAACTTTTCATTCTTGCCAAATACCTTTGAGCTTAGTTGAAATGTTGATAAAATCAAGCACCAAAGAAGGCGACAATATTTTTGTGTTGTTTGGTGGGAGTGGTTCAGAGCTACTAAAATGTAAAGAACTTAAGAGAGATTTTGTTTCTTGTGAAATACATCCTAAATATTATCAAATGATTTTAGATAGGTTGGCAAATGGCGGGGAAATTTCTCCAGAATATCGTTTGGAATTTATCAAAAATAAAATAAACTTTAATGTGCAACAAGCAAACCAAATCAAGTTTTTAACAGATTTTTCATAAAAATTATGAATTATAAAAAATTAGAATCTCAATACAATAAAATTTATTCGTATTTCAAAACGACTACTGAGCCGTTTGATTATTTGGAGTACGAGGGAAAAGATCTACAAGTTTGGAATAAGAGTGTTGTTATTGAGAGATACTCAAAAAAAGATGTAAAAGAAATATTTCTTAATTATGATTATGGAAATTTTTACAAAAGATAAAAAGTATTCTTTTGACGATATAGCAGACATTTGCGAAAAAAATGGATTAGGTACGGTTGATTGTTTAAAAGACGAAAATATGGTTAGTGTTGAGGAATGGGACGAAGAAGATGGATGTGTAGATGGAGATTGTCTATTTGAATTTCATAGAATTGGCGAAGATGTATTTAATTTGACTTGGCAGGAAGAAGCAAAATTTATGCCAGAAAAATATAGGTAAATTTCTTTTAGATTCCAGCTAATTAAATCTATGGCAAAGAAGGTTTTTAAAATATGAAAGAATACACACAATTACTCAAAGATAATTTATATTATCTTCACGAGGATATAAAATTACAGGAAGAAATAGTGCAAGCACACGAGAAAGTGAGGGAAAGGGCACTTGATTATGTATATAAATTAGTCCAAGTGTTTGGTTTAATAGCTGGTTTTGGCTTTACAGCATTATCTTTTGCAAAACATTTAGAATTATGGCTACTTGGACAATTTATATTATTTTTATCTATCGCATACGCAATTTTTTGGGTGAAGAGAACTTTTATTGATGAAGCTGGAAAATATAAAAAATGGATTAAGGAATTAGGTAAAATCATTGAGGCAAGAATGCAAATAGTGTCAAAGGATTTGATAGAAATTAGAATGGAACAATTAAAAGAAAAAACGATAAATTTAGCAAACACAATGAAGCAACCAAAAGAACAGGAAAATTATGGAACTACCGCATTAAATGTTTTACTAATTTTATTTGTCATTGGCACTACGGTTATTCTAGTTTCTTTTTTACCACAAGATTTTTTTATTTTTAGAATATTTTAAACTCATGTCAAAAAAGTTTTTTAAAATAGTTGATGGGTGTTGTGCGAAGTGTGGGGCGGGGGAGTTTGTTAGTGAGCCGAATCAATACGACATTTTGACTTTTTCTGATGGCCAGCTTCAGGTTGACCATACCGAGAACATAAATGATTTTAAGATTTTTTGTCGGGAGTGTGGGGTTGAGGTTGAGGAATAAATAGTTAAGTATCCAGATAAAATTTACCAAAATAAAACAAGCAAACGGGGTGGGTATTGCTTGGTGAAAAGAATTGGAAGTTTAGATTATTTATGCTCCATTGAAGCTGTAAAAATATTATGCGATGGAATAGAATTAGAAGAAATTCAAATTGCCACAGCATTTAGATTGCGAGATAACGATTATATAAAAAAATACATCCTCTTGTGGAGCTGGGAGGACGGCAACCCTCCCTCGTAGCGCTTTGGATACCCCGTAAAGGGACTACTCGCACCCCGCAGTAGAGCCGATTTTCTGCATTTCAGCCCCGCAAGAAGATGTAAATGTGCCTGCCTTCAGCTTAGGAATTAGCCGAATAGGGCTGACGCCCCACAAGCACACTGTTATATTAGCAAAAAAATATAACCATTGTCAAGATAAAGTTTTACACAGGTCTTACCAGTGTAATAATTTAACCAAAAACCGCCTTTCGGCGGTTTTTGGTTTGGCGGGCTTTACAGTCGGGGCACTGGGAATCGCACCCAGCTCACAGGACCCCCAGCCCTGCATAATACTGATATACTATGCCCCGATTTTTGCGGGTTCTTTTACTTCTTCTTTTGGAGATTCTTTTTGCTTTTTCTGTCGCACGGGCTTAGATAAAGTTTTAATACACTTAGTACAGGCCTCGATTCTTTGGCCAGCAAGCTTAGTGAATTTTTTATTGCGAACATCTTTTGGCACAGTTAGCCATTGAAGGTTTGGGTATTTTCTTACTTTTGGGGCTGGGTTATATTTTCCCCTTAACTTGTTTAATTTTCCAAACATTAATGAGCCCTTGCCACATATTGTACATACTTTTGCCATTTTGTTTTGAGCGAAGCGAATTAACAAAATGAGCACCCCGCTCAAATTTTGCCTCCGCTAACACCACTTTATATAAAATTTAATTAAACTTAAAAAAATATCTTGCAACCTGCGTGGGGCGAATAGCCCCATCCCTTACCGCCAGCTGGCGGTGGGCGAAGCGGGTTGCCCCCGCATTACTTCGCAAAATTTGAGCTGGGGTAGCCCACCATTTAATTTGTAGTTTTAATCATATTAGTATAATATGTAAGAAAAAACAATGATTGATATTATTTTTAGCGTAATTGTTTTGGTTTTTTCTATTATTATCCACGAAGTGGCCCATGGAGCCATGGCTGAACGCTTGGGAGATAGAACCGCCAGAGATATGGGGAGAATAACCTTAAACCCCATAAAACACATTGATTTGTTTGGCTCAATAATTGTGCCTTTGCTTTTGGTAATATCTCATAGCAGTATGTTGATTGGCTGGGCAAAACCAGTGCCAATAAATCCGTATGCCTTGCGAGATAGAAAATATGGCGAAGCTAAGGTGGCTATGGCAGGTCCCTTGGCTAATATTTCTGTGGCTTTGATTTTTACTTTAGTTTTGCGCTTTTTACCATTGGGCAGTTCTTTATTTAGCCAAAATTTAGGGGCGATTTTCTTGGAAGTTGTTTGGATAAATTTACTATTGGCATTTTTTAATTTGGTGCCGATACCTCCGCTTGACGGCTCGCATATTTTGTTTGCTTTTTTACCAAAATCAGCAGAAAACGCCATAGCTTTTTTAAACCAATTTGGAATATTTTTTCTTATTATGTTTATTTATTTTGTATTCCCGTATTTTGGAAGTTATTTGATGGAGATTTTTCAGTTTTTGGTTGGAACAAAAATCGTTTGAGCCACAAAAAAAGTTGCTAAAGTATAGCAATTTCTTTTGTGTCTTAAGTAAGGGCTCTTTAACTTAAAAGGAGGCGTAAATAATGACCATTAATTATAGTACTTTAATTGCTAGTATTCTTGTTTTGTGTGTTGTGTTTTTTAGCCAATTTTTTGGCAAAAATCATAATATTAAATGAGCTTTGCATATTAGACAGCGTTCGGAACTCCGAACGTTGTTGTATTTTAGGGTTTGAATTTTGGGTGAAAAATGGTATGATATTTCCACAACTTGAAAGGTGATGAAAAATCGCTAGCTATGACGGCAGCATCACCGCCCAGTCAATCCAGATAAGACCAAATATTCCAGCCTTCCCAGCGAAATAAAAAAATAAAATACTAAACAAAATTCCGCTTTTGATTTTATTAGGGCGGTTTTGTTTTGTAAAAATCCTTATGTTAGAATTAGAATAAATTATGATAACTTTATGCCTATAGAAATTGATCAATCAGGAAAAGTTGAAGATACTAGGAAACTAACGGTAGTTTGTTTTGCTAATGGTAAGGCGAGAACTCTTTTGATTAGCGCTAAAGAAAAACGAAAGGTTTTAATTGTTATGCGAGAGATAGACAGGCCCCACAAAAATTTTGTATTTAGAATTTTTGCTGGTTTAGTATTTTTACTAATTAAAAACGAAAAAATTGATTCTTTAATTATTGATAGAGAATACCCAGGTCACGAAGCCGTAATTAGAAGCATCTTACTTTCTTTGTTTGATAAAAATAAAATTAAATCGCCAAAGGTGTCTTTTAGCCAAATAGGCAAGAAAAGTAAAGCGCATCAAGAGGCCATCGCTGTTTTCCGAGGTGAAAGAAAGCCAGATGTTGTAGTAAAAGCCAATAATGTTTTAGACATTTTTTCTTCAGATAAACGAAAACCACGGCTTAAATAGCCGCGGGCTTCGTTCTGCAGGGATCGACTTGGGTCTGTGCCCAAGTAATCCTTAGCTCAGACCGTCAATTACGAGCGGTGGTCACTAAGGCATCCAGCAGGTTATTTAAATAATAGCAAATTTCAAAGTCATTTGTCAATGCTTCAAAATACCGGCGACCGCGGGTAAAGTGAAGTAAAAATTTAACTAACAAAAAGTGTTAGTTTTTTGTTTGACTAAGTGTAAAAGGTAGTATAGGATATAAACTAAAAAATTAAGAATGAAGAAGCTATGAATAATAAAAAGCAAATTTTTACTGTAGTAGTGAGCGTCATAACAACGGTTTTTTGCGTAGTTATAGTCGCCCAAGCTGTTACCACAATTGGTAATAATGTTTCTATTGGGGGAGCTCTAGATGTTTTTAGTACTAGCACATTAGCTACAACTACTACTACATATCTAACCTCTCTTGGTATAGCGGTTACTGATCTAATTGATTTTAATAATATTGGCTTTAAAACTAATATTGGCTACCAGGCAGGTCATTATGATGTATCCTTATACAATACTTTTGTTGGCTATCAAGCGGGGATGGCAAGTTCAACAGCCAGTACAAATGAAGCGGGTTATAATACTGCTGTTGGTTATAGATCTCTCTACTCTAACACTACAGGATATACAAATACAGCTAATGGCGTGTATGCCCTTTATTCTAATACTGCTGGCGATTACAATACCGCTAACGGTATGCAGGCTCTTTTCTCAAACACTACTGGTTATCAAAATACCGCTAACGGTATGCAGGCTCTCTACTATAATACTGGTTATCAAAACACCGCCAATGGCACGAAGGCTGGTGTTTATATTGCCGATGGTGTTACCGCCAATACAACTTCCAGTAACTCTGTTTATGAGGGTTATAACGCAATGGCTGGAGCAGACGGGAATACCAATGAAATAGTAATAGGAGCGAGTGCTATAGGCAATGGCAGCAATTCTGTAACTTTAGGAAATACTAGTATTACGAAAACAATATTGAAGGGTAATATCGGGATTGGGACGACAACGCCGGCGTATAATTTGGAGGTGTCGTCTTCTGCTTCGACAACAGTTATGATAGGAAGTGGAGCGTTGACTGGCTGTTTGGGAATTGGAGATACAGACAAAGCAGGAATTACTTGGTGCACAGCACTTGACGGAACATTGACCTGCACCTCTGTGAAACCCCAGCAGTGTAAGTAAAAATTATTTTAAAAACTAAACTCAGCAGATATCTGCTGAGTTTTAGTTCAAGCATTGTTGACATTAAATTTTTTATTTGGTAAATTAAATTTACTTGTGAAAGAGTGATTTATTTTTTATTTATTTTTATTATTTATGTGTCCAACAATTCATCAATTAATTAAAAAGCCAAGAAAGCCAGTGAAAAAAACAATCAAGATGAGAGCTTTGACTTATGGTTTTAATGTTTTAAAAAACAGGCCACAGGACTACGCGTCTCCATTTAAGAGAGGAATTTGCACTAAGGTTTTCACAGTTACTCCAAAAAAACCAAACTCGGCTTTACGAAAAGTAGCCAGGGTTAAGCTATCAAATGGCAAAGAAGTTTCTGCTTATATTGGCGGGGAAGGCCACAACCTACAAGAGCACTCAATGGTTTTGGTGAGAGGGGGAAGGGTTAAAGATTTACCCGGCGTGAGATATCATATTGTTAGAGGACATTTAGATACCACAGGGGTGGCTGGCAGAAAAAATGGAAGATCTAAATACGGAGCAAAAAGAGTTAAAAGTTAAATGACGCCCAGCAAAAACGAGGCGATGAGCCGAAGTTTGAGCGGTTGGCGGAATTTACCCCGTGAAGTAATTTTAAATTTTTAGTAAAAAATTTAAAATTAAGATTTGAGGGTACGATTATTAACAATTGATGCGAGAGAAAAATAGTTAAAAGTTTAAGAGAATACACTTTTTGGAAGAGACCTCAAATCTTACTTCACAGGGTGTAAGTCCTCGTAAATTCACTCGTGGCTAATCGCCACTCATTCATTAACGATTACTAACATGGCTAAATTTAAAACAAGAGAAATATTGCCTGATTCATCTTATGACAGCGTTATTGTTGCAAAATTTATAAACACTGTAATGACTCAAGGCAAAAAAAGCATTGCCCAAAAAATTGTTTATAGCGCTTTTGATATTGTCAAAGAGCAAACCAAACAAGAGCCAATGGATATTTTTGAAAAAGCTTTAGAAGAAGCTGCTCCAAAAGTTGAAGTGAGGCCACAGCGTGTTGGGGGAGCTACTTATCAGGTGCCCAGAGAGGTTAAAGACAAACGGGCTTTGAGCTTGGCCATGAGATGGCTTATTTCATCTGCCCAAAAGAAAAAAGGCAAAGATATGGCCAGCAGATTAGCTGAAGAAATTATGCAGGCAAGCAAGGGGGAGGGCGAGGCAGTGAAAAAGAAAATCAATGTCCATAAAATGGCCGAAGCCAACAAAGCTTTTGCTTATCTAGCCCGATAAAATATTGTTGTCACCCTAAGTGATTAGCGAAGGGTCTCGGCCGAGATTCTTCGCCCGTTGGCTCAGAATGACTAAACCGATTAACTTATGCGAGAATTTTCTATAGAAAAAACAAGGGATATTGGCATTATTGCTCATATTGACGCAGGAAAAACAACCGTTTCGGAGCGGGTTTTGTTTTATACCGGCATTTCCCATAAAATTGGCGAAGTGCACGAAGGCGAGGCAGTAATGGATTGGATGGAACAAGAAAGAGAAAGGGGCATTACTATTACATCAGCTGCTACCACTTGTTATTGGACGCCCACTGGAATGGAAAAAGAAAAAGACAATTTATTTAGATTTAATTTAATTGATACTCCCGGCCACATTGATTTTACAGCCGAGGTGCAAAGATCTTTGCGGGTTTTAGATGGGGCTGTGGTTGTGTTTGATGGAGTAGCTGGAGTGGAAGCTCAATCTGAAACTGTTTGGAGACAGGCCGACAATTATAAAGTGCCCCGAATTTGTTTTGTTAATAAACTGGACAGAATGGGAGCAAGTTTTGATAAATGCTTGGCTTCTATTGAACAAAAACTTACCAAGTCGTCTGTGGCTATTCAATTTCCCGATGACCACGAGGAAAGATTTAAAGGCATTGTGGACTTAATTACGCAAAAATATTATACATTTGAGGGAGAAAAAGGAGAAAAAGTTATTGAAAATGAAATCCCGGAAAACCTAAAAGAAAAAGCCAAAGAATGGAGGCATAATATGATGGAAAAAATTGCTTCAGAAGACGAAGATTTATTAGACAGGTTTGTGGAAGGTAAAGAAATTTCAGTGGACGAAGTGAGGGCATCTTTACGAAAATCAGTTTTAGCTTATAAGCTTATTCCAGTGATGGCGGGTTCAGCTTTAAAAAATAAAGGCGTTCAACTAATGCTTGACGCTGTTTGCTATTATTTGCCAAGCCCAGCCGACTTGCCACCAGTTAAGGGCCTTGACCCAAAAACTGAAAAAGAAATTACCAGAAAAGCAGATGACACAGAGCCATTTTCAGCTTTAGTTTTTAAAATTGCCACCGACCCATTTGTGGGCAGTTTGGCTTATTTTAGGGTTTATTCTGGAACTTTAACAAAAGGTTCTTATTTATTAAATCCAATTACTGGTGAAAAAGAAAGAATTGGCCGAATTTTGCAAATGCATGCAAATTCCAGAAAAGATATTGATGAGATTATGGCCGGAGATATTGCAGCCACCGTGGGCTTGCGAAGAACTGGCACAGGTCACACTTTATGTGATGAAGCTAATCAAATTATTTTAGAAAAGCCAGTATTCCCAGAGCCAGTTATTTCTATTAGAATTGAGCCAAAAACAAAGGCAGACCAAGAAAAGCTTATTATTGCCTTAAAGAAGTTATCTGATGAAGACCCAACTTTTAGGATTAAAGAGGATTTGGAAACTGGGGAGACAATTATGTCGGGTATGGGAGAATTGCATTTAGATATTTTAGTTGAAAGAATGAAAAGAGAATTTGGCGTTGAGGCCAATACTGGCAAGCCCCAAGTGGCCTACAAAGAAACAATTATGGCCCAGGCCGAAGCTGAAGGAAAATATATTAAGCAGTCAGGCGGGCGAGGTCAATATGGCCATGTGTATTTGAGAGTTAAGCCAAAAGAAAGAGGGCTTGGCTATGAATTTATCAATGCTATTAAAGGAGGGGCTATTCCTCAAGAGTTTATTCCAGGCGTTCAGAAAGGAGTTAAAGAAGCTACTAACAAGGGCGTTGTGGCGGGGTATCCAGTGGTGGATATTGAAATAACTTTGTATGATGGCTCTTATCATGACGTTGATTCGTCAGAAATCGCTTTTAAAATTGCCTCGTCTATGGCGTTTCAGGCAGCTTGTAAAAAAGCTACTCCAATTGTCTTGGAACCAATCATGAAACTTGAAGCAGCTTGCCCAGAAGAATTTTTTGGCGATGTAATTGGCGATTTAAATAGAAGAAGGGGATTGATTGAAGAAACAGATGACAGAGTTGGCCAAAAAATAATTAAAGGCAAGGTGCCTTTGTCAGAAATGTTTGGCTATGCCACTTCGCTTAGGTCATTGACTCAAGGCAGAGGAGCTTTTACAATGGAATTTGATCATTATGAAAGAGTGCCAAGTAACATAGCGCAAGAAATAGTGGAAGGAAAAAGAATATAACAATAAAAATCCGAAGCACGAAATCCGAAATCCGAAAAATTTCTAGTTATTAAAGTTCGGAATTCTGGTTTCGGAATTCTGGTTTCTAAGATTATGGATTTATTTAAAATAAAACAAATTGTTTCTGAAGAGGGAAAGGTTCTCATAATTGACAATGACGATATTATGGTGGTTATGTCTTTTAACGAGTACGAAAAAACAAAAAGAAAAAATTTAGATTTAACTTCGGCTTTATTAGAATCAAAAACGCCCATTACAGTTGAAGAAATAGAGTTAGAAGCAAAACCAGAATCGCAATTAGAAAAAATTTCAGCGTCAGAAAAGCCCACAGCTGATCTAACTTTAGATGATTTACCGTTTTAAGCATTGACTTTATTTTTTTAATCAATATAATAAACATAATAAAATAATTTAAATCTATGGCAGAGAAACAAAAATTCGAAAGAACTAAGCCGCACTTAAATATTGGCACTATTGGCCATGTTGACCACGGCAAAACTACTTTAACAGCAGCTATGTTGAAGTACGCCCACTTAAAAGGTTTTAAATCTTCAAATAAATCAATTGATGAAATTGATTCAGCTCCAGAAGAAAAAGCCAGAGGCGTAACGATTAACATTTCACACAACGAATTTGAAACAGCTAACAGGCACTACGCTTTGATTGACTGCCCGGGCCACGCTGATTATATCAAAAATATGATTACTGGCGCCGCTCAAATGGACGGAGGTATTTTGGTTGTGTCTGCGGCCGAAGGCCCTATGCCTCAAACCAGAGAGCACGTTTTGCTTGCCAATCAAGTGGGTTTGCCAAATTTGCTTATCTTTTTAAATAAATGCGATCAGGTGGATGACCCAGAAATGATTGAATTAGTGGAATCAGAATTGCGAGAGTTGTTAAAGAAATACGATTTCCCGGGAGACACAACCCCAATTATTAGAGGCTCAGCATTAAAAGCAGTGGCGGCCGAATCAGCGGATGATGAGGATATGAAGCCAATTGCTGAATTATTTGAAAAGATTGATTCTTTCTTTCCCGAACCCGTAAGAGCTACTGACAAGCCATTTTTAATGGCTGTGGAAGATGTTTTTTCTATTGAAGGCAGAGGCACAGTGGCTACTGGCAGAGTAGAAAGAGGTATTGTGAAGGGCGGAGAGGAGGTGGAAATTGTTGGCTTAAGAGCCACTCAAAAAACTATTGCCACAAGCGTGGAAATGTTTAACAAAATTCTTGATGAAGGCAGAGCTGGCGATAACGTGGGTATTTTGTTGAGAGGGTTTAAAAAGGAAGATATTGAAAGGGGGCAAGTGCTTGCTAAGCCAGGCTCTGTGACTCCTCATTCTGAATTTGAAGCAGAAATTTACGCCTTAACTAAAGATGAAGGCGGAAGGCACACTCCGTTTTTCTCTGGATACAAGCCACAGTTCTTTATTAGAACTTGCGATGTAACAGGAGATGTTATTTTGCCAGCGGGAGTTGAAATGGTTATGCCGGGAGATACGATCAGTGTGACAGTTAAATTGATTACCCCAATTGCCTTAGAAGAGAAACAGAAATTTGCTATTAGAGAGGGCGGGCGAACAGTTGGCGCTGGGGTGGTTTCAAAGATAATAAAATAATGGCAACAGTAAAAGAAAAACCAGTGGAGCAGGCGGTTCAGCTAAGAATTAAGCTAAAATCATATGATAGCAAGGTGGTTGACGCTTCGTGCCATCAGATTACAGAAATTTCGGGCAGGTCGGGCGTGGAAATGGTTGGGCCTGTGCCTTTGCCAACAGAAATAAAAAAATACACAGTAAACAGGTCAACATTTGTTCACAAAGATGCTAGAGAGCAATTTGAAATGAGAGTGCACAAGCGATTGATAGAAGTAACAAATCCAAACCAAAGATTTATTGAGTCGCTTCGTGATTTAACCTTGCCAGCGGGCGTGGAAATTGAAATTAAAACGATTTAATTAATATAGAGTTCAAGGTAAAACTTAATTAGTTTAACCCTTGAAAGTGGGAAGAATTTAACCCTTGAGTTTTTAACAAAAATGCGGGGAGTTAATGCCTCGTGTTTTTAATAATTCGTTAGCGAGAGCGAGCCAGCAGGCGAAGCTTGAGCTTACGGATTATTAACCCCGTGAAGTAATTTTAAATTTTTAGTAAAAAATTTAAAATTAAAATTTGTACTCAAATTTTACTTCACAGGGTGTAAGAATCTGTAATGAATTTTTAAATCATTAAATTTAAAAATTCACACAGCTTCTAACATGTCATTTATTCTTGGAAAAAAATTAGAGATGACTCAAATATTTAATGAAAAGGGAGATGCAGTCCCAGTAACTTTGATTACAGCTGGGCCTTGTGTTGTTTTACAAAATAAGACCAAGGAAAGCAAAGATGGCTATGAATCGGTTCAGATTGGTTTTGAAAAAAAAGCTAGAAAAATTAAGAAAACCGAGAAAGGCAAAGAGTATAGATATTTAAAAGAGTTCAGGCCTCAGGAATCAGGAATTAAGAATTATGAATTAGGGCAGGAGATTAATGCCTCTGTTTTTCAAGAAGGAGATAAAGTTAAAATTTCAGGTATTAGCAAGGGCAAAGGGTTTCAAGGAGGTGTTAAGAGATATAATTTTAGGGGGCATCACACAACCCATGGCACAAAGCATGAAGTAAGAACAATTGGTTCGGTTGGTGCTACTGACCCGGGTAGAGTTTTCCCGGGCAAGAGAATGCCAGGCCATATGGGATTTGTGCGAATTTCGGTGAGAAATTTAAAAATTGTTAAAATTGATTTGGAAAATAATTTGATTGCAGTAAAAGGCGCCATCCCTGGCAGGCGAGGAACGCTTGTAGAGATTACAAGTTCAATAGTAAATAAGAAAAAGAGTAAATAGTAAGCAGTGGATAGAAAATAGCCAACATGAAAATCGATATATACAATCAAATGGGTGAGAAAACAGGCCAGGCGGAATTGCCGAAGGAGATTTTTGATGTGAAATTATCTAAGGATTTGTTGCATCAAGTGGCTGTTTCCCAGATGGCAAACAGAAGGCAAGGCAACGCCCACACAAAAGACAGAGGCGATGTTTCTGGGGGAGGCAAAAAACCATGGCGTCAAAAAGGAACAGGCAGAGCCAGAGCTGGCTCCACCAGGTCTCCTATTTGGAAGGGCGGAGGTGTTACTTTTGGCCCCACAAACGAAAAAGTTTATAAAAAAATTGTGCCAAAGAAAATAAAAAGAGCAGCTCTATTTATGGCTTTGACTGAAAAAGCTAAGAATAATTTTGTAATTTTAATAGAGGATTTAAAAATAAAAACTGCTAAAACAAAATTAGCAGCTGGTATTTTAGAAAAAATGCCAACTCTTGGCAAGACAACTTTAATTGCTTTACCTGAAATGGACAATGACTTTATTTTGGCTTCTAGAAATATAGACAAAACAAAAATTATGCAAGTAAAAGACCTGAATGCTTTAGATGTTTTGAACAACAAATATTTAATTATGCCCAAGGAAAGTATAAAGGTTATGCAGGATTTATTTATAAAAGAAAAGAAGTAGTATGTCATTATTTTTTAAAAAAACAAAAAAAGAGGAAAGCTTTAAAGATAAGAAAAAGTCCACCTCCGCTAAAGCTTCGGCGGACAAGAAGGAAAGGAAAGTTGTAGAGGAAAAGTCCGCCCCTATTAAAACTACGGCGGGCAAAGCAAAAAAAGTGGATATAAAATTAGCTCCAAGCGTTTTAAGCAGGCCTCAAATTACTGAAAAAGCCACTTTTTTAATGGAAAAAAACCAATATATTTTTCAAGCTTTTAAAACAGCCACCAAGCCAGAAGTAAAAAAAGCAGTCCAAGAGGTTTATGGTGTTGTCGTTGAAAAAGTAAGAATAATTAATGTTGACAGGAAGAAAAAAAGATTGGGCAGAACAACCGGCTGGAAAAAAGGATATAAAAAAGCAATTGTTACTATTAAGAAGGGGCAAGAGATTGAAATAATTCCGCGATAATTATGGCTTTACACAGAAAAAAAACAATTTTATCAAAGAACAAGCCCCAGAAGAGTTTATTAAGGGTGTTGAAAAAAACAGGCGGTAAAAATAATACCGGCCGTATTACTGTACACCATAAAGGAGGCGGGGTAAAAAGGATGTATCGAATGGTTGATTTTGGCCAATCAAGAATTAATGAATCTTCGGTTGTCCAATCTCTTGAATATGACCCAAATAGAACTTGCCATATTGCTTTATTAAAGTATAATGATGGCGAACAGAAATATATTATTGCTCCAGATGGATTAACCGTTGGCGATGAACTAGTTTGTTCGGACTTAACTCCGATTAAGGCCGGCAACAGAATGCGTTTAAAAAATATTCCCGTTGGTTCAATTGTCCATAATATTGAACTATTTCCAATGGCTGGGGGTAAAATGGCAAGATCCGCTGGAAGTGGCATTGTTATTATGGGCCACGAGGGAAAGTATAGCCAGTTAAAAATGCCTTCCACTGAAGTAAGGAAAGTTTTAAACGAATGTTTTGCCTCAATTGGTCAGGTTTCAAATCCGGAACACAGATTTAAGCAAATTGGGAAAGCAGGCACTGCCAGAAAAATGGGCCACCGTCCAACTGTGAGAGGTTCAGCTATGAATGCTTGCGACCACCCTCATGGAGGTGGAAAGAACAAACAGCCAATTGGCCGCCACCCAAGAACTCCTTGGGGAAAACCAGCCTTGGGAGTTAAAACCAGAAGGAAAAGCTGGACAAGTAGGTTAATTTTAAAAAGACGAATTCAGAAGAAGCACAAATAATTTTATGCCACGATCACTAAAAAAGGGTCCTTTTGTGGACGAAAGATTAATAAAAAAAGTCATCAACCAGAAAGCTGGCGAGAAAAAAGTTATTAAGACATGGTCTCGCGAGTGTTCTGTTACACCAGAAATGGTTGGCTTTACTTTTGGAGTCCATAATGGAAAAGAGCATATTCCCGTTTATGTTTCAGAAGATATGGTTGGCCATAAATTAGGAGAATTTTCCCCAACCACGAAGTTTGGCAGGCATGGCGGAAAAATGCAAAGAGAGCAAGAATCAAAAGTGCAAACTCAAACCCAACCTAAAGCACCAGTACCAGTAAAGAAATAAATGACGCTCCAAGAGCGCGAGCCAGCAGGCGAAGCGCGATTGGCAAGCGGAATTTACCCTGTGGAGTAGTTTTAAATTTTTTACTAAAAATTTAAAACAGAAATTTGCGGAGCAAATTTCTACTCCACGGGGTGTAAGAACTTGTAATGAGTTTTCAAGCCATAAGGAAATATAGCTTGAAAACTCACACAATTTCTAACATGCAAGTTATAGCAAAATTAAACAATTTAAGAATATCACCCAGAAAAGTTCGCTTGGTGGCTGATATGGTTAGAGGAAAATCTGCTGGGAAAGCCCAAGCATCTTTAGGATTTTGCATTAAAAAAGGAGCCTTGCCTTTAAAAAAGCTTTTGGATTCAGCAGTGGCCAACGCTAAAAACAATTTTAAATTAGAAGAAAAAGATTTGTTTATTTCCTTAATTAAAGTTGATGAGGGCAGAACCCTTAAAAGATGGAGGGCCAGAGCTAGGGGCAGGGCTTGTAGAATAGAAAAGAAAACTTCTAATATTACTTTAAATTTAGATATTTTTAAACAAGATAAATCAAAAGTATGAGCCATAAAGTCAACCCAAAATCTTTTAAGATAAGAGAAATGAAAGACTGGCTTTCAAGAGGCTTTTATAAGAACAATTTTCCTGTTTACTTAGAGGAGGATTTTATAATTAGGCAGTTTATCACTAAGAAGCTACCCGCGGGTATTATTCAGGAAGTAGAGATAGAGAGAACATCCGCTGCCTTAAAAATTATTATTAAAACTTCCAGACCCGCTTTGATTATCGGCAGGGGGGGCAAAGGAGTTGAGGATTTGAAAATGGGAATTGAAAAAGCAATATCAAAAGTAAAGGGGAAGATAAAAACAGATAAAAACAGCATTAAAATAGAAATTATTGAAATAAGAAACCCATGGCTTTCAGCCAGCTTAACAGCTCAATGGATGGCTGGCCAAATCGAAAAGCAAGTGCCGTTTAGAAGAGTTTTGAAAATGGCAATAAGCAAAACAGCTGAGCAAAAAGAAATAAAAGGCGTGAAGGTTGAGGTATCAGGTAGGTTAAATGGAGTTGAAATTTCCAGAAGAGAATGGTTAAAAGATGGGCGACTTCCGCTTCAAACAATAAGAGCCATAGTTGAATATGGCTCATGCGAGGCACACTGCACTTATGGGGTTATTGGCGTTAAGGTTTGGATGTATAAGGGAGAACGCTTTAATTAAATGACGCTCCAAGAGCGCGAGCCAGCAGGCGAGCGTGATTGGCAAGCGGAATTTACCCTGTGGAGTAGTTTTAAATTTTTTACTAAAAATTTAAAACAGAAATTTGCAGAGCAAATTTCTACTCCACGGGGTGTAAGAATCTGTAATGAATTTTCAAATCATTAAATTTGAAAATTCACACAGCTTCTAACATGTTGACACAACCAAGAAAAATGAAACATAGGAAATGGCATAAGGGCACAAGCAAAGGAAATGATACAAGAGGAACAGAAGTTTCCTATGGTTCTTTTGGATTGAAATCAATGGGAACAAAATGGATTACAGCCAACCAAATGGAATCAGCTAGAAAAGCTATTACAAAAGCAATGAAAAGAAAGGGTAAGCTATGGATTAGGATATTCCCCCAAAAACCAATTACGCAAAAAGGCGGAGAAGTTGGAATGGGTGGAGGCAAGGGGGCTGTTGACCATTATGTTTTTCCGATAAAACCTGGTAGAGTGATATTTGAAATTGATGGAGTGGATGAAAAGATTGCTGTTGAGGCGTTTGGCAAGGCCTCAGATAAATTGCCAATTAAAGTTAAATTTGTAAAAAAATAGTATGAAAAGACAAGAAGCGCTAAAAGAGCTTTCAAAATTAAGCAAAGATGATTTGCAAAAATCATTGAGGGAAAAGCAAGAAAATCTTCGAGTTTTTAGATTTGATTTGGCTGCTGGAAAAATAAAGGATATTAGACAGATAAGAACATCAAGAAGAAATATAGCTCGCATATTAACTTTAATAAAAAAATGAAAAAGATATTAAAAGGACAAATAGTTTCCAATAAAATGACAAACACTGTTGTGGTGAAAGTGGAAACAATAAAGGTGCATCCAAAATACAGAAAGCGATACACATCTTCGAAAAAGTATAAGGCAGATACAGCGGGCAATATTTTTGAAATTGGAGACAAGGTTTTAATAGAAGAGTCAAGGCCTTTGAGTAAAGATAAGTGTTGGAAAGTAGTAAAAAAATAAACCCATGATTCAGTTAAGAACAATGTTAAATGTGGCAGATAATACTGGAGCTAAGATAGTTCAGTGTTTTGGGGTGCCTGGAGGCACAAGAAAGAAATATGCAAGAATTGGCGACATAATTGTTGCAGCGGTTAAAAAAGCAGAGCCAAGGCGCGATGTTAAGGAACATCAGGTTGTTAAGGCCGTTATTGTAAGGCAAAAGAGTCCGTTTAGAAGAAAAGACGGTTCCTATTTGCGATTTGATGACAATGCTTGCTGTATTTTAAATGATCAGAAACAGCCTAAAGGAAATAGAATTTTAGGGCCGGTTCCTCGAGAATTAAAAGAAAAAGGATTTGATGCCATAATAACCATGGCTAAAGATGTTGTTTAGCGATTGTCTGCGAGGCGATAGCCGAGCATTACAATCGCTTAACCCCGTGAAGTGAATTTGTAATCAAATTCTACTTCACTGGGGTATGAGAATAATATAAACAAACCCCAGTTAAGTAGCTCGCTCATCGCTCGCACTTAACAGGGTGTAAGAACTTGTAATGAGTTTTCAAGCCATAAAAAAGATTATAGCTTGAAAACTCACACAATTTCTAACATGCGAATCAAAAAAGGAGACAATGTTTTAATAATCGCTGGCAAGGATAAAGGCAAGAAAGCCAAGGTTTTAAAAAGCTTTCCATCTAAGGAAATGATTTTGGTTGAAGGAGTTAATATAAAAAAGACGCATAAAAAGCCAAAAAAACAAGGAGAAAAAGGGCAAATTGTGGAAATTTCTTTTCCAATGAATGCCTCCAAAGCGCAGGCTTTATGTCCTAAGTGCAATAAACCCACAAGAATTGGCTATAAGGTAGAAGGAGAAAATAAAGTTAGAATTTGCAAGAAATGCAAAGCTGATATTTAAAAGCTATGGAGCCTGAAGCTGTTGAAACCGAGCTTCAA
The DNA here is from genome assembly GCA_030648255.1 of bacterium. GTDB lineage: Bacteria > Patescibacteriota > Minisyncoccia > Minisyncoccales > CG1-02-41-26 > STD1-80. The sequence goes on along the minus strand of JAUSHZ010000007.1, from coordinate 41,020 downwards.
GGGCTTCCAGAAGCTCGGTTTCAACAGCTTCGACAGCTTCATGAAAAATATGAAATTACAAGAGCAATACAATAAAATAGTTATTCCTGAAATGACGAAGAAATTCGGGTATAGTTCTGTTATGGCTGTGCCAAAAATAAAGAAGATTGTTGTTAATTGCGGTTTTGGCAAAATGGTTATTGGAAAAAGCGCCAGTGAGAGAGAAAAAGCGGAAGAATATATTGCTCAATCAATAGCCGCTATTACCGGGCAAAAACCATCTCTAAATAAAGCAAAAAAATCAATTGCTGCTTTCAAGCTAAGAGAAGGTATGGCGGTTGGAGCCAGCTGCACCTTAAGAAAGAAAAGAATGTATGATTTTTTAGAGAAGTTGATTTGGGTTGTTTTGCCAAGGTCTAGAGACTTTAGGGGCGTTGAAGAGAAATCTATGACAAGCCAAGGAGATATTACAGTTGGATTTAAAGAGTATGTTCCATTTCCTGAATTGAAAGTTGAAAAAGAGAAAGGCATTTTTGGATTAGAAGTAACAATTTCAACAACAGCCAAAACAAAGGAAGAAGGCGCTGCATTATTAAGATTGCTGGGGTTTCCATTTAAGGCTTCTGCCCGTGAAGCCGAGCCGAAGGCGAAGGTTGAGCGGTAGCAGAGCCTTACCCCGTGAAGTGAATTTGTACTCAAATTCTACTTCACTGGGGTGGGGTAAGAATACAACGAAACCCCAGTTAAGTAGCTCGCTAATCGCTCGCACTTAACGGGGTGTAAGTCATTCTAAATTTCACAGCTCGCTAATCGCTCGCCGTTCAATTAAGAATCACTAACATGGCAAAAAAATCATTAATTAATCAATCAAACCGAAAACCAAAGTTTTCTTCAAGAATAGTGAGGCGATGTTTTAAGTGCGGAAGGTACAGGGGATTTATAAGGGACTTTGGTTTGTGCAGAATTTGTTTTAGGGAAATGGCAAGTAAAGGAGAAATACCCGGGATTAAGAAGTCGTCTTGGTAAGTAATCCGTTAGCTATGGCGAGGCAACAGCCGAGCCAGAGCTTACGGAGGACTTACCCTGTGGAGTAGTTTTAAATTTTTAGTAAAAAATTTAAAACAGAAATTTGCAGAGCAAATTTCTACTCCACGGGGTATAAGAATTTGTAATGAGTTTTCAAGCCATAAAAAAAATTATAGCTTGAAAACTCACACAACTTCTAATATGACCGATCCAATAACAGACATGTTTAATAGAATAAGGAACGCTCAAGTTGTTTTCCATAAAACAACCGATGTTCCTTTTTCAAAACTAAGATACTCAATTGCTGAAATTTTAAAAGCAGAGGGGCTTATTTTGGATTGCAAGAAAAAAGGGAAAAAGCCGTTTCAAATTATAAAAATACAGTTAAAATATAATGAAAAGATGCCAGCCGTCTCTGGGTTTAAAAGGATTTCAAAGCCAGGGCAAAGAATTTATAAAAAAGCAGACGAGATTTCAAAGGTAAGAAGTGGCTATGGCTTATCTATTGTTTCAACCACCAATGGTTTATTAACAGATAAGCAAGCCAGAAAAGATAAAGTCGGAGGTGAATTAATGGTGGAAGTGTGGTAAGGTAGCCGTTAGCGAGGGCGAGCCAGCAGGCGAAGCCCGAGCTTACGGATACCTTACCCCGTGGAGTAGTTTTAAATTTTTAGTAAAAAATTTAAAACAGAAATTTGCGGAGCAAATTTCTACTCCACAGGGTGTAAGAACTTGTAATGAGTTTTCAAGCCATAAAAAAGATTATAGCTTGAAAACTCACACAATTTCTAACATGTCAAGAATAGGAAAAAAACCAATAGAAATACCCCAAGGCGTAACAGTTATTCTTGAAAAAGATAATGTTTTATTTAAAGGGCCTAAGGGAGAGATAAAACAGGAAATTCCTGTTGGTATTGTTGTGGAACAACAAGGTAATATTTTAGTTGTAAAGCCAGCCCTGCCTGTCGGCAGACAGGAAAAAGAGAGCAAAGAAATTCCTGCTCTCTGGGGGTTAACCACTGCTTTATTATTGAACCATGTTCATGGCGTCTCAGTTGGATTTGAAAAGAAATTAGAGCTTAGGGGAGTTGGATACAAGGCTGCTATGGAGGGAGAATCGAAAATAAGATTGGACTTGGGTTTTTCTCACCCTATTTTTATGGAGATTCCAGGGGGTTTGTCTATAAAAATAGAAAAACAATTTATAAATATTTTTGGTTTTGACAAGCAACAGGTTGGCCAGTTTGCAGCAAAAATAAGAGCTTTAAGAAAGCCAGAGCCATACAAAGGCAAGGGCGTTAGATATTTTGGTGAAATTGTCCGCAAGAAAGAGGGCAAGAAAGCTGGAAAATAAGTAATCCGTTAGCGATGGCAAGGCGATTAGCCGAAGCCAGAGCTTACGGAGGACTTACCCCGTGGTGTAGTTTCAAATTTTTTGCTAAAAATTTGAAACAGAAATTTGCAGAGCAAATTTCTACTCCACAGGGTGTAAGAATTCGTAAATTCACTCGTGGCTAATCGCCACTCATTCATTAACGACTACTAACATGCAACAGACAAAACAACAAAAAAGAACAAGAAGACACAGCCGAATCAGGGCAAAAGTCATTGGCACACCAACCGCGCCTCGGCTTTGCGTATTTAAATCAAACCAGCATATCTATGCTCAAATAATTGACGACACAAAAGGCAAAACTATTATTTCAGCAAACGATTCAAAAGAGAAAAAACTGAAAAAATTAGAAAAGGCTTTTAATGTTGGTAAGGAAATTGCTAAATTAGCAATAGAAAAAAAGATTAAAAAAGTTGTTTTTGATAGAGGAGGCTTTAAATATCATGGTAGAATAAAAGCGTTGGCTGAAGGAGCGAGAGAAGGTGGGCTACAATTTTAAATGACGCTCCAAGAGTGCGAGCCAGCAGGTGAGGCACGATTGGCAAGCGGAATTTACCCCGTGGAGTAGTTTTAAATTTTTAGTAAAAAATTTAAAACAGAAATTTGCAGAGCAAATTTCTACTCCACAGGGTGTAAGTACTTCTAAACTTCACAGCTCACTAATCGTTCGCCGTTCAATTAAGAATTACTAACATGGAACAACAGCAACAACAAGGAAAATTTAATAGAGAAAGAAGAGGTCAATTTCCAGCAAAACCGAAAGATGAGTTCGACTCGGTGGTTTTAGATTTAGCCAGAGTTACAAGAGTAACAAAGGGAGGAAAGCAAATGAGGTTTAGGGCAGTTGTGGTGGTTGGCAATAAAAAGGGAAAAATTGGATTAGGTGTGGCCAAGGGGCCTGATGTGGCAATTGCTGTTGAAAAATCAACTCGGTTGGCCAAGAAGAATTTAATTTCTGTTCCAATGTTTGAGGAAACAATTCCCCATGAGGTTACAGCAAAGTATGGCCCAGCAAGGGTTTTGTTAAGGCCTCAGGCAAAAGGTAGGGGGTTGGTGGCTGGCGGCCAGGTAAGAGTTATTTGCAGTTTAGCTGGAATTAGGAATATATCATCAAAGTTATTGTCAAGATCAAGAAATAAATTAAATATCGCCCGGGCAACAGTAGCGGCCTTACAACAGTTAAATGACGCCCCACGAAAACGAGGCGATTAGCCGAAGTTTGAGTGGAAGGCGGAATTTACCCCGTGGAGTAGTTTTAAATTTTTTACTAAAAATTTAAAACAGAAATTTGCAGAGCAAATTTCTACTCCACAGGGTGTAAGTACTTCTAAATTTCACAGCTCACTAATCGTTCGCAGTTCAATTAAGAATTACTAACATGCAAATTCACGAAATACAACCAAATAATAAGACAAAAGATAGAAAAAGAATTGGCAGAGGAGGCAAGAAGGGAACTTACTGTGGGAAGGGTTGCAAAGGCCAAAAATCAAGGGCTGGGAGAAAAATGCAACCCTTTATGAGAGAGATTATTAAAAGATATCCAAAAATAAGAGGATACAGGCAGGAATTAAGAGGAGAAGAAACAGCCTCTATAAATCTTAATGTTTTAGAAAAGAATTTTGAAAAAGGAGACAAAATTACCCCGGAAGTTTTAGTTGATAAAAAATTAATTAGAAAAATTATAGGCAAAGTTCCATTGGTAAAAATTTTAGGAAATGGCGAACTTACTAAATCACTTACTATTGAGGATTGCTTGGTTTCAAAAGCTGCTCAAGTTAAAATAGAAAAAGCAGGAGGAACAGTAAAGTAAATGACGCTCCAAGAGTGCTGAGTAATCGAAGCGCGATTGGCAAGCGGAATTTACCCTGTGGAGTAATTTTAAATTTTTAGTAAAAAATTTAAAATAGAAATTTGCAGAGCAAATTTCTACTCCACGGGGTGTAAGAAATTCTAAATTTCACAGCTCATAAATTCGCCGTTCAATTAAGAATTACTAACATGGAGTGGTTTCAAAAACTATTATTAATATTTAAAGACAAACAATTAAGAAATAAAATTCTATTTGTTTTGGCTTTGTTGGCTGTTTCACGATTGGCCGCTAACATTCCCATTCCAGGGATTGACTTAGAAAATTTAAAAAGATTTTTTAGCCAAAACGAGCTTTTGGGGCTTTTAAATGTTTTCGTCGGGGGGGCTTTTTCTAATTTATCAATTGTTATGCTTGGCTTGGGCCCGTATATCACTTCAACCATTATTATTCAGCTTTTAACAATGATTTTTCCAGCTTTGGAAAAAATGTATAAAGAAGAAGGAGAAGCAGGCAGAGCCAGGTTTAATAAATATGGCAGAATTTTAACAGTGCCTTTAGCAGTATTACAGGCCTACGCAATGTTAATGCTATTTCAGAAACAGGGAGCCATTGCTGTTTTGCCAGCGTGGCAAATGATTACCTCTATTATCACAATTACTGGGGGGGCGTTATTTTTAATGTGGCTTGGCGAACTTATTACTGAAAAGGGTGTTGGTAATGGTGTTTCAATTTTGATATTTGCTGGCATTGTGGCTGATACGCCTTCGCAAATCAGACAAATTGCTTTAAGTTGGGACTCTTCAAAAGCGCTTCCATATATTGCATTTTTTATCATTGCTTTGGTAATTATTGCTGGAGTTGTCTTAATAACTGAAGCGAAAAGAAATATTCCAGTTAACTATGCCAAGAGAGTGCGGGGCAATAAAATGTATGGAGGTGTGTCCACTTATTTGCCAATTAATTTAAACCCGGCTGGCGTGATTCCTATTATTTTTGCTTTAAGCATTTTACTTTTCCCTACAATGATTGCTAATTTTTTAACTGTTGGAGGAAACGCTTTTATTGCCAATACCGCCAAGGCAGTTTCATTATTTTTATCAAATGTTTGGGTGAACGGATCTCTATTTTTTGTTTTGGTTTTTCTGTTTACTTTTTTCTACACAGCCGTTACCTTTGACCCAAAATCAATTGCCACTAACTTGCAAAAAATGGGTGGCTTTGTGCCAGGCATTAGGCCGGGGGAATCAACTGCCAAGTTTTTGCAAAAGATTTTATACCGCACACTTTTTATTGGCGCTTTATCTTTAAGCTTAATTGCGGTAATGCCTTCAATTATTCAGGGGATAACAGGGGTGGTGGCTTTTCAATTTTTAATTGGAGGAACTGCCATATTGATTGTGGTTTCTGTGGTTTTGGATATTTGGAGGCAAGTAAAAGCCCAAATGGAAATGAGGGACTACGAAAACTTGTAGAAGCTGACTTCGCTTATTTATTTTTCTTTGCTGAACTTCAAGAGCTTGAAAATTTTAGTCGCGAAACTTCGGAAAAATTACGTGGTGCCCGATCGCCTTCGGCGACCTACCACTATTTTCCCTCGTTTCGCTCCTAAATTTTCTAATCTCTCTTCGTAAGGCAAAGAAAAACAAACAAGCTCGCATTTCTCCAAGTTTTCTTGTTGGGGGGTGAAGAGAAAAAAGAATATATATCTCGCCGAAAGGCGTTTTTTGTTTATTTCAATCAAGGATCCCTTGAAATCCGATTTTTAGGGAGCCCAAAATCGGGTTTTGACAGCATGGCTTGATTTTTTGTGGTTAAGTAGTAATATTTGTGTTGTCGTGAATACTTTAAACTGGCTTTAGGTAAATTATCTAAGAGGAGTTAAAAAATGAGAAAAATAGCGATATTGATATCTCTAATGGTTCTTGTTCTTATAATTTGTGGCTGTGGTAGTAATGCGGGCAAAGAAACAAAAGTTAATTCCACAGAAACTATTTCCCCAGTTAATTATGGGAATGGTGTATATTATTTCGCTGCCACTCAAGCGGCATTTGGTAATTCTTTATCTAAATTTATTGCCAATCACTCTAACCTTACACTTATTTCTATAGCAGACGATTCAACTGATCAACCCTATGGGGTCAACTGTGGGTATTTTGTAGTTTTTCGATAAAATAAAGTCGGTCGTTAAGTTAACTAATATACAGGTCTGACCAGCCTGTTTTTCTTTATTTCAAGCTAAAAAAACATAAATCTCAAACGATTCAATTCTGAGACGGTCGTCGCAAAAGTGAATCAAAATATTTAACCCGAATTATCCACAAGTATTGAAAGTTAGTTTTTTTATGATATATTAAATATGTGCGATAGGGGCTTTGCCCCTTTTTTAAATTCTGTTATCATTAAATAATATGCATAAACCTATAAATTTTGTTCTAATTGGCAGGGCGGGGTGTGGCAAGGGTACGCAAGCTAAGCTTTTAGGTGAGCATTTTGGTAATCTTTATTACATTTCTTCAGGTTCTTTATTTAGAAAATTAGCTGGGCAAGATACAGAAATGGGCCATCATATTAAAGAATTGATTGAAGGGGGTGGCTTGCCATTTGACGATATTGCTACTACTTTATGGATGCACGAAATTGCTTTTAATGTTAAAGAGGGGCAAGGAATTATTATGGATGGAATGCCAAGAAGATTGCAGGAGGCAAAAGACCTAGACGATTTTTTGGATTACTTAGATAGAAAAAAAAGTACTATGGTTATTTTGCTTAATATTTCAAGAAAAGAGGCTTTTGATAGATTAACTAAAAGAAGAATTTGCAAGAATTGCGGACAGATTATTCCTTGGGTTGGGGATTATAAAAGCTTGCAAGCTTGCGATAAGTGCGGCGGTGATTTAGAAGAAAGAGCAGACGATATTCCCCAAGCCATAAATAATCGGCTTGATTATTTTGATAAAGACGTGAGCAAGGTAATAAAATATTTTAAAAAGAAAAAGCGACTTATTAAGATAAATGGCGAACAGGCAATTGAAAAAGTTTTTCAAGATATTTTAGATGAAGTGAGAAAGAAAAATGATAATTATTAAAACAGAAAATGAGATAAAAATAATGCGAGAGGCTGGAAAAATTTTGGCTGAAATTATTGAAAAAATAAAGCCAATGATAGCTCCGGGCATTATTTCTAAAGAATTAGACAGAGCGTGTGAAAATCTTATTTTAGAATATAGGGCCGAACCAGCCTTTAAAGATTACGAAGGATTTCCTTGTGTTTCTTGTATTTCTATTAATGATATGGTGGTGCATGGGGTGCCCGATGGTTATATTCTAAAGCAGGGCGATTTGCTTTGTTTGGATTTAGGAATTAAATATCAAGATTATTTTTCTGATTACGCTTTTTCTACTCTGGTGGGCAAGCCTGAAGCAGAGGATTCGGAAAAGATTCGGCTTATTAAAGCCACGCAAAAAGCGTTGAAACTAGCCATTGCTAAAGCAAGGCCGGGTAATACTTTTGGAGATATTGGCAATATTGTGCAAAGGTTTGTTGAATACCAAGGGTTTAATGTGGTTAGGGATTTGTGCGGGCATGGTATTGGCAAGGCATTGCATGAAGACCCAAAAATTTCTAACTATGGCAAGCGAAACTCTGGTGAAAAGATTGAGGTTGGCATGGTTTTTTGCCTTGAGCCAATGGTAACAATGGGTAATTGGAAATTAAGAAAAGCTAATGACGGCTTCGGCTATAAAACAGCCGACGGCTCCCTATCTTGCCATTTCGAGCACACCATAGCCATTACAAGAAAAGGAGCAGAAATTCTTACAAAATAAGGAGGTTTCAAATGAACAAAAGAAGAAGAACTTTAAAAAAAAGAGAGACATGTCGTGAGCGTTTACTTAAAAAATATCTGGAGAGGATTCGCATGATTGATAGATCCAAAGAAATTATGGAATCAAGAGCAAATCAGGACTTTTGATCTATGATTTGGCGGGGGAATTTAACCCTGCCTTTTTGTTTATTTAAAGATTTTGCTATAATAAGTAAATATGTTTTTCAAAAAAGTAGTAAAATCAAAATCCGAGTTGAGATACGACATTATTAACAAGGATTGGGTGGTGGTGGCAGAGGGGAGGGGTAAGAGACCAGAGGATTTTAAAAAGAAAAAAACAGACGAGGCGATAGACAACATGCCTTGCGCTTTTTGTGATTATTTTGCGCAGGAAAAATTCAGGGATAAAAATTTTGTAGTAATACCCAATAAGTTTCCCGCATTTTTTCCACAGAAAAATAATTTACTAAAAACTGACAACGCTTTGTTCCAAAGATTGCCTTCAAATGGCTTTCATGAAGTTGTGGTTTTTAATGACCACTCAAAGCAATTAACTGATTTTTCTCAAATAGATTGGGAAGAATTGCTTGGCATTTACCAGCAAAGATACACTGAACTATCAAAAGAAAAAATTGTTAACTATGTTTCTATTTTCCACAATCATGGCAAGATGGCCGGGGCTTCTTTAATTCACCCGCATTCTCAAATTATTGCTATTCCATTTTTTGATAAAGACTTGTCTATCTCTTTAAATTCCTCTCGCGAGTTTTTTAAAGAAAAAAGCCAGTGCCTTTTTTGCGCTACAAATAGGGCGGAAAAATCAGTTCAAACAAGAATTGTTTTTGAAAACAGCAATTTTTTAGCCATTTGTCCTTTTGCTTCAAAAGTGAATTTTGAAGTTGTTATATCTCCAAAAAACCACTTGCCTTATTTTGAAAAAATAACCAAAGAAGAAAAAAGCGATTTAGCCCAAATTTTTGGCGAGGTTTTAAAAAAGATTGGTTATGGTTTGGAGTTTCCAGATTATAATTTTTATTTACACACAAGCCCGTGCGATGACAAAGAGTACTCTTTTTTCCATTGGCATTTCACTATTATGCCCCGCATTTCTGTGTGGGCTGGCTTTGAGCTGGGAAGTGGCATTGAAATAATAACAATGCCTCCAGAAAAAGCCGCTGAATATTTAAGAAAGATAAAGATTTAAATCTATGAAAAAGCTAATTATTGCAAATTGGAAGTGTAATCCAACAACCCTAAAAGAGGCGCAAAAGATGATGGTTGGATTGAGAGCGGGGATAAAAAACAATAAAATAGAAGTTGTGGTTTGCCCCCCCTTTGTTTATTTAGCAGAGGCAAAAAAAGTTTTTGGAGTTGGGGCAGTAAAAATTGGATCGCAAGATTGTTTTTGGGAAAATCAAGGAGCATTCACGGGCGAGGTTTCGCCAACAATGCTAAAAAATTTAGGAGTTAAGTATGTTATTTTAGGTCATTCTGAAAGAGTAATGGTAATGGGAGAAACAAATGAGATGACTGCCAAAAAAGTAAAAGCCGTGTTAAGCACGGGTTTAACACCAGTTGTTTGCATTGGCGAGACATTAGAAGAAAGAAACCAAAGCAAAACATTTCAAATTGTTGAGAAAAAGCTAAGGGAAAGCTTAAAAGCTATTAAAAAACAACAAGTAGGAGAGCTTGTTATAGCCTATGAGCCCTTGTGGGCAATTAGCACAAACCAAGGATTAACCTGTGCTCCCGACGACGCCTTAACAATGGCTTTATATATAAAAAAATTAATAGCTGAAATTTACGGCAGAAAAGCCAAAGAGAAAGTAAGAGTTTTATACGGTGGAAGCGTTGGGTCAGACAACGCAAATAAATATTTAGAAAATGAAGCAATTGATGGCCTCTTAGTTGGTGGCGCTTCATTGAATATAAAAGAATTTACTGCTATGGTAAAAAATATTTAGAAATATATGACAGCTAAAGAAATACGAGAAAAATATTTAAAGTTTTTTGAGAACAAGGGACACAAAAGAATACCATCTGCCCCTTTAATTCCAGAAAACGACCCAACAGTTTTATTTACCACAGCAGGTATGCACCCATTGGTGCCTTATTTGCTTGGGGAAAACCATCCCCTAGGTAAACGGCTTTGCAATAGCCAAAAATGTATTAGAACGGGTGATATTGATGATGTGGGGGACAACACCCATGGAACATTTTTTGAAATGCTTGGTAATTGGAGTTTGGGGGATTATTTTAAAAAAGAGGCCATTGAATGGAGCTTTGAATTTTTAACTAAAGAATTAAATATTCCTTTGGAAAAGTTAGCTTTTACGGTTTTTGAAGGTGAAACAGAAAATAATATACCAAAAGACGAGGGGGCCTTTAATCTTTGGCAAGGTTTGGGGGTTAAGCCAGAGCGGATTGCTTATTTGGGCCGTGAGGATAATTGGTGGGGCCCAGCAGGAAGTACAGGGCCCTGCGGCCCAGACACAGAAATGTTTTATTGGGTTGGAGAGGGGGAAGTTCCTGAAAAATTTGACCCAAGCGATAAAAAATGGGTGGAGATTTGGAACAATGTTTTTATGCAGTATAACAAAACTGCAGACGGAAAGTTTGAAGAATTATCGCAGAAAAATGTGGACACTGGCATGGGCCTGGAGAGAACTACAATGGTTTTGCAAGGAAAAAGTAATGTTTATGAAACAGAGCTGTTTACTCCGATAATAAATAGAATTTCAGAAATTTCGGGAAAGCAATATGAGGAAAATACAAAATCTTTTCGCATTATTGCAGACCATATAAAAGCCAGCGTTTTTATATTAGCCGATGGGCTTGTTCCGTCAAACACAGAAAGAGGATATGTGTTGCGGAGATTAATAAGGCGGGCAATAAGATACGGCAAGCTGTTGGGTATTGAGAGCGCTTTTACGGGCGAGATTGCTAAAGTTATTATTGCTATGTATGAAAATGTTTACCCAGAACTGAAAGAAAATCAGGAGTTTATTTTAAATGAACTACAAAAAGAAGAAGAAAGATTTTTAACTTGTTTAGACAGGGGATTAAAAGAATTTGAAAAAATAAATATGCCAATTATTTCTGGGGAAGAGGTTTTTAATCTTTATCAAACTTACGGATTTCCTTTAGAAATAACAAGAGAGATTGCCAAGGAGAAAGACAAGGAAATTGACGAAAAAGGTTTTCAAGAGGAATTAAAAAAGCATCAAGAGTTGTCTAGAACAGCCAGTGCTGGGCAGTTTAAATCCGGCTTAGCTGATGATTCTGAACAAACCACAAAATACCACACAGCCACTCATTTAATGCTGGCTGCTTTAAGGCAAGTTTTGGGAGGGGATGTTCAGCAAAAAGGTAGCAATATTACTTCTGAAAGAATAAGGTTTGATTTTTCTTTTGAAAGAAAATTAACCCCAGAAGAAATAAAAAAAGTGGAGGACTTAGTTAACGAGCAAATAAAAAAGGAGTTGCCTGTTGTTTGCCGTGAAATGGAAACTCAAAAAGCATTTGATGAAGGGGCCACAGGAGTTTTTGGCCACAAGTATCCAGAAAAAGTGAAAGTTTATTCCGCAGGAGAGTTCTCTAAAGAAATTTGCGCTGGTCCTCATGTTGAAAATACCAAAACTTTGGGCGTATTTAAAATTATTAAAGAAGAAGCCAGTTCAGCTGGCGTTCGGCGAATTAAAGCGATTTTGCAGCAGTAAATTTTTGTGGTAGAATAAGTAATCCGTTAATGAAAACGAGTCAGTAGGCGAAGTTTGAATTTACGGAGGACTAAAAACTTCTAAATTTCACGGCTCATAAATTCGCCACTCAATTAAGAATTTCTAACATGAAGCAAATTATTGATATAACAAATCCAGATGAGGAAGAAGCAGAAGAAACAGAGGAACAATTTCCAATTGTTTTAGCTTCAACTAAGCCTCAAAAAAAATCACCTACAAGAAAGGGGATGAAGAAGGGGGAGGTGAAAAAAGAAAGACCCGCCTCCGTTCCTGCGGAACTCCGACGTGGCAAGGGAAAAAAAGAAATTCGAGTTTCTTTTACTTTACCAAGACTTGCTCTAAAAATTCCCATAGTTATTGGTGTAGCCATTTTGCTTTTAGGGGGAGCCTTTTTATATTTAACGATGCAGGCAAAAGCAGAAATAAGCGTGAAACCGCTATTAGAGCCAATTACAATTAAAGACGAGATTCAAGTTTCTTTTTCTCAAGCGCAAATCGATTTTGAAAAAAAGATTATTCCCGGAAATGTAATTGAAAAAGAAGTAGAGAAATGGGAAACATTTAAGTCAACTGGAAAAGAAACAGAACAATCTGGGGCAACGGGCGCTATATTTGTTTACAATAATATTAATCCCCCAATGCCCTTAAACTTAAAAGCAGGAACAAGATTTATATCATCAAAAGATGGAAAGGTTTATCGGGCAAAAAATAAGATTTCTTTGCCCCAAGCCACATTGTTTAATGGAAAATTAACCCCAAGCATTACAGAGGTTCAGGTTGTCGCTGATCAGGAGGGAGAGGAATATAATATAGCCCCTGCTAAGTTTTCTATTCCAGGATTAACAGGAACAGCTTTATACTATAATGTTTGGGGTGAATCAAGAGAAAAAATTGACGGCGGGGGTCAGAAAGAAGTTGATCAAGTAACTCAAGGAGATATGGATAATGCTCAAGAAAGCTTGATTAGGGAGTTAAAAAAAATGGCTGTTTCGGGCTTGAAGGAGCAAACAACCGCTGGATTTTCTTTTAACCAAGAATCAGTTGACTATGGCGAGCCCGAGTTCTCTTGTTCTCAAGCTGTTGGCGCCAACCTCGCTGAATTTAATTGTTATGCAAAAATAAAAGCTAAGACAATTGTTTTTAAGGGATCAGATTTGCAGGATATGGCCAAAAGCTTTATTGATACAAAACTATCTTCTTCAAAGAAATTATACGAACAAAGCTTAGCGACAAGCGTAGTTCCAAAAGGCAGCATTACGGAAAAAGGGAGTTTGATTTTTAATTTAAAAACAGATGCCAAGCTTTATAATGATATTGACCAAACAGCCTTAATTGCGGATTTAGCTGGAAAATCTAAAGAAGATATGGAGATTTTATTGAATAATAGCTACCCCCAAATTGAACGACTGGACACGCAATTTTGGCCTTTTTGGATAAAAAGAGCGCCAAAAAGCCTAGATAAGATAAAGATAGAAATGGTTTTCTAGCCAAAGGGGTTGACCTTTTTTGAATAATTTGCTATTTTAGACAATCGTAACGAGATGAAACAAATTAATACAATAAGAGAAAGAGGCCAAGTTGTAGAGGCTTTGCCTAGTCTTTTATTTAAAATTCAATTGGAAAATGGAAACGAGGTTTTGGCGCATTTGGCCGGGAAGCTTAGAATTAATCGCATAAAAATTTTGTTGGGCGATAAGGTGTTGGTTGAAATGGCCTCTATTGATGATAAAAGAGGCAGAATAGTTTATAGACTTAAATGACGCTCCAAGAGTGCGAGCCAGCAGGCGAAGCGCGATTGGCAAGCGGAATTTACCCCGTGAAGTGAATTTGTACTCAAATTCTACTTCACTGGGGTGTGGATAGAAATACAAACAAACCCCAGTTAAGTAGCTTGCTAATCGCTCGCACTTAACGGGGTGTAAGAATCTGTAATGAATTTTCAAATCATTAAATTTAAAAATTCACACAGCTTCTAACATGAAGGTTAAACCATCAGTAAAAAAATTATGTAAGGATTGTAAAATCGCCAGAAGAAAGGGGAGGGTTTATGTTATTTGCAAAACTCCAAAACACAAACAGCGCCAAGGCGCATAAATGACGCCCCGCGAAAACGAGGCGATGAGCCGAAGTTTGAGCGGTTGGCGGAATTTACCCCGTGAAGTGAATTTAATGAAATTAAATTCTACTTCACTGGGGTGTGGATAGAAATATAAACAAACCCCAGTTAAGTAGCTTGCTAATCGCTCGCACTTAACGGGGTGTAAGAATCTGTAATGAATTTTCAAATCATTAAATTTGAAAATTCACACAGCTTCTAACATGCCACGAATAGCAAGCATCACAATTCCAGATAATAAACAAATAGCCATTTCTTTGACTTATGTTTTTGGCATTGGCAGGCCATTGGCTTTAAGAATTTTAAAGCAATGCAACATAGAGCCACAGAAAAAAGCTAAAGATTTAACCGAGCAAGAAGCAATGAAGATAAAAGAGGTTATTGATGCAAGTTATAAGATTGAAGGAGACTTAAGAAGAGAGCACGTGGCCCATATTAAAAGATTAAAAGAGATTAAGTGTTGGCGAGGAACCAGGCACATAAAGGGCTTGACTGTTAGAGGGCAAAAAACAAAAAAGAATTCAAGAACTGTAAGGGGCAATGTTAAGAGAACTGTAAGTTCTGGAAGAAAAACAGCCCCAGGGCCAAAGTAAATGAGCCGTTAGCGAGGGAAAGCCAGCAGGCGAAGCCAGAGCTTACGACGAATTTACCCCGTGGAGTAGTTTTAAATTTTTTACTAAAAATTTAAAACAGAAATTTGCAGAGCAAATTTCTACTCCACAGGGTGTAAGTCTTCGTAAATTCATTCGTGGCAAAGCCACTTCATTCATTAACGAATACTAACATGGGAAAGAAAAGAGTAATACAAAAAACAGAAAAAGAGCTTATTGAAGAAACAGATAAAGTTGAAAAGAAATTAGGAAAAGATTTGAATGTTGCTTCTACCAGAACTTCTTTTAGAAAGGGCAGAATTTATATTTCTTCAACCTATAACAATACTATTGTCAGCTTGGCTGATGAAAAAGGAAATGTCTTATTTTGGAGGTCTGCTGGAAATGTTGGGTTTAAGGGCACAAAGAAAGGCACTTCTTTTGCCGCCTCTAAAGTTGCCCAAGCGGTAGCTTTAGCTTGCGAACAATTTAAAATTAAAGAAGTTGCTGTTTTTGTTAAGGGGGTTGGAGGCGGAAGAGATTCAGCTTTAAAAACTATTGCCGCTCAAGGCTTGGAGATAGAATCAATAAGAGACGTAACGCCAATTCCTCATAATGGCTGTCGGCCAAGAAAACCAAGAAGGGTTTAGCGATTGTTTGCGAAGCCGAAGCCGAGGCTGAACAAATACAATCGCTTAACCCCGTGAAGTGAATTTGTACTCAAATTTTACTTCACTGGGGTGGATAAGAATACAAACAAACCCCAGTTAAGTAGCTCGCTCATCGCTCGCACTTAACGGGGTGTAAGAATCTGTAATGAATTTTTAAATCATTAAATTTAAAAATTCACACAGCTTCTAACATGCAGAAAAAAACTATCACAAATTGCAAGGTTTGCAGGCGATTAGGCCAAAAAACTTTTTTAAAGGGGGAGAAATGCTTTTCCCCCACCTGCCCTTTTATTAGAAGGCCATATGCCCCAGGCCCTAAAAAGAAAAGAAGAAGCGGCTCTTTTTCGGAGTTTGCGAAACAATTAAAAGAAAAACAAAAATTAAGAAACTACTATGGTTTGGGAGAGCGCCAGTTTAGAAACCATGTTAAATTTGTTTTGAAAAAAAGAGGGCAAGGAGGCGATGCTACCCTGTTTTTGTTAAAAGAATTGGAAAGACGGCTAGACAATGTTGTTTTTAGATTAGGTTTTGCTAAATCAAGGAGAGAGGCAAAGCAGATGGTTTCTCATGGTTATTTTTTAGTAAATGGAAAACCAGTTAATATATCATCTTTTGCTACTAAAAAAGGATTAGCCATTTCTTTTAAGGAGAATAAAAAAGGAAAAGTGATTTTTAAGAATCTTTCTTCTGCCTTAAAAAATTATCAACAGCCAAAATGGCTGGATTTAGATAAAGAAAAAATGGAAGGTAAAATTATGGCCGAGCCCACAGCAGAAGACGTTAATAATATTGATATTTCATCTATTTTTGAGTTCTATTCTCGCTAAAAAAATAATTAAATTAAAAACTATATGATTCCATTACCATCAAAACCAAAAATAAGCACTCAGGAAGGAAATACCGCTTTTTTTGAAATAGAAGGCCTTTATCCCGGCTATGGAGTTACTATTGGAAACGCTATGAGAAGAGTTTTGCTTTCTTCTTTGGAGGGGGCAGCTATTACTCAAGTTAAAATAAAAGGAGCTCCTCACGAGTTTTCAGCAATAAGCGGTGTTATGGAAGATGTGATAATGATTATTTTAAACCTTAAAAAATTGAATTTTAAGAATTACAGCGACGAACCTCAAACAATAACTTTAAAAATTAAAGGTGAAAAAGACGTAAAGGCAAAAGACTTTAAGCTCACTGCTCAATTAAAGTTAGCAAATCCAGAGGCTCATATTGCCACATTAACAAAGTCAACTTCTGAATTAGAGATTGACGCAGTTGTTGAAAAAGGCATTGGCTATCAACCCTTAGAAAAAAGAGAAGGTGGAAAGTCTGAAGTTGGAGTTTTTCCAATGGATGCAATTTTTACCCCAGTGAGAAAGGTAAACTCTACAGTTGAAAATATGCGGGTTGGGAAAAGGACTGACTTTGACAAAGTGATTTTAGAGGTTGAAACAAATGGCGTTATTACACCAGAGGAGGCTTTTAAAAAATCTTCAGATATTTTAGTTAGCCATTTTTCTTTATTGGCTGACGCTTTTAACAACCAAGAAGAGGTAATAAAATCTGTTGAAGCTGAGCTTCAACAACAACCAGATGAAACAAAAAAGATGAAAATTAGCGATTTAAATTTAGCTGATAGGATAAAAACATCTTTGGCTGAAAATAATATAAAAACAGTGGCTGGCTTAATCAAGAAAACAGAAAACGACTTGAAAGAGTTAAATGGCTTGGGAGATAAGGCAATTGGGGATATAAAGAAAGTTTTAAAGAAAAAAGGGCTTTCCTTAAAAGTGTAGTATGAATAAACAAAAGCAGGGCCGAAAATTTCATAGAGAAAAAGACCAAAGAAGAGCTTTAATTAAGTCATTAATGAGAGAGCTTTTTATTAGAGAAAAAATTAAAACCACTGAGGCAAAAGCTAAAGAAATCAGGCGATTTATTGAAAGGGCGATTACTAAGGCCAAAGCAGGAGACCTGTCCTCTAGAAGGTATTTGCTAAAGTATTTATCACCTATGGTGGCAAAAAAAGTTATTGAGGATATTGCCCCAAGATACAAAATAAGAGAGGGTGGCTATACGAGGGTAATTAAATTAGAGGCAAGAAAATCTGACGGATCTAAAATGGCTATAATTGAATTAGTTAAATAATTATGGAAAATACTGAAAGAAAAACGCATACTATAGACGCCACTGGAAAGTCATTGGGTAGATTAGCAACCAATATTGCTGATTTATTAAGAGGAAAAACAAAAGTGGGATTTGCTCCATATAAAGATGATGGTGATTTTGTAATAGTTGAGAATATCAGCAAAATGGCAATAACTGGAAAAAAGAAAAAGCAAAAAATTTATTTTCATTACACAGGATTTATTGGAAATATGAAAGAAATAACAATGGAAAAATTGATTGAGAAGAAAGGCGTTGGTGAAGTTTTAAAAAAGGCGGTTTCTGGAATGTTGCCAAAAAATAAATTAAAGCCAGGAATGTTGAAAAGATTAACGATTAAATAGTATGCCAACTCCAAAAATTAAAACTATAAAAAAGGTGGTTAAAAAAGAGAAGCCAGTTGCTGTAGAAGAAAAGCCAATCGTTGTGGCCCAAGAATTGCCGCTTATTGTAGAGGACAAGCCAAAAGAAGAAAAATCCTTTATTGAAAAAGAAGCTATAAATATTGACGAGTTTGTTTTTGATACAAAAAAGAAATATTTTGAAGCAGTTGGGAGAAGAAAAAATGCAACAGCCAGAGTGCGCCTTTACACCCAAAACAAAAAAGGCGTAACTGTAAATGGCAAATCTTATCAAGATTATTTTAAAACAGAAACCTTGCAAAAAACCATAATTTCGCCTTTGGAGAAATTAAAATGCTTGGACAAATTTGGCTTTGAAATTAAAGTTAATGGTGGCGGGTTATCTGGCCAAGCTGGCGCTATTAGACACGCTATTTCAAGAGTTTTGATTTTATTAAACCCTTATTTTAAAAAGAGATTAAAAAAGAGCGGCTATTTAACTCGCGACTCAAGAATGAGAGAAAGAAAGAAGCCAGGCTTAAATAGGGCTAGAAGAGCCCCACAGTGGAGCAAACGATAAAATAAATTTATTTTTCCAACCCTCGCTTTCAGCGGGGGTTTTTGTTATTATACTACTATCAATCGTAATCGTAAGCCCCGATTTTGTTTTGCGAAGAAAAGCAAAACAAAATCGGGGTGCACGATGTTTCTAATATCTCAGCGAAAACGCTTCGATGAGAAAACCGGCAGATGTTAAAAGAATTAATAGATAAGTTTTATTTAGAGCAAGAGGGTAGAAAGAACCAATTGCATTTTTATATTACGGATGCTGGCAAATGCCAGAGAGCGGTTTTTTTTAAATTTAAAAATGTTTCTTGCGAAAAAACAGACCCTCGGCTTTTACGGATTTTTGAGCACGGCGAACTATTACACAGAAACATTTTTAATATTTTATACCGCCTTAAAATCGGTGTAACAACCGAGGTTAAGATACCAGAGCAAGAGCTTATTTCAGGCAGGGCGGATGCTATTTTATGCTTGGCTGGAGAAAATTATGTTTTAGATATCAAAAGCATAAACTCAATGGCTTTTAGAAAACTAATGGCCCCAAAAGAAGAAAACCTTTATCAAATTCAGCTTTACTTGCATTATTTTAAAATTAAAAAAGGCATCTTGTTATATATTGATAAAGATAGGCAGGAAATAAAAGAATTTATTATTATTTATGACGTGAATTTGGTAAGCCAGCTTTTGATTGGTTTTGAGCAACTAAAAAAGAAAATAGAAACAGATACTTTGCCCGTGACCTTGTTTGATTATCCCACCAACTGGCAATGCTCTTATTGCCAATATCGTCAAATTTGCGACATGGCCGGCAAACAAGAAATCCCTTGGCACGACTTCAAAACCAGAATTCAGCTTGCCGATGAGGCATAAAAAGGTTATATTACTTATTAAGGCAAATCTATGGAAAAGTTTGTTATTCAAGGGGGGAGAAAATTATCAGGCGAGGTAGAAATAAGAGGATCAAAGAATGCGGCTGGCGCTATATTGGCCGCTTGTTTGCTTACACAAAAATCTTGCGTTATTGACAACTTGCCCTTGGTTGAGGATATTTTAAATTTATTGGAAATTATTAAAGGAATGGGAGCTGAGGTTGAATGGATAGAAAAAAGAAAAGTAAAAATTACAGCAAATAATAACTTAGATGTTAAGAAAATCGATTTTGAAAAGTTTTCAAAAGCCAGAACATCGGTCTTATTGCTGGGTTCTCTGGTTTCAAGATTTAAGGAGTTCAGGGTATCCAGACCCGGAGGGGATAAGATTGGCCTACGCCCCATTACAACGCACCTAGATGCTTTAGGGAAGTTGGGTTGCGAAGTTGAGGAACAAGGGGATTTTTACTTTTTTAAAACAAAAGAGCTAAAAGGAGCTGAAATTATTTTGCCTGAATTTTCAGTGACAGCCACGGAAATTTTACTTTTGGCTGGATGTACCGCCAAAGGAAAAACAGTTATTAAAATAGCGGCCGGCGAGCCGCATATTCAAGAGCTTGTTTTAATGCTCAATAAAATGGGTGGGGATATAACATTTCAGGGCACGCATACCCTAATTATTAATGGAGTTGAGAACTTAAATGGAGTTGACTATAATATAATTCCAGACGCTTTAGAGGTTGGAACTTTTTTAATTATTGGCGCTTTATGTGGGGGCGAAATTTCAATTCCTGATATTCGGGGTGATTATCTAGATTTATTTTTAGAAAAATTAAAAGAGGCAGGAGTTAATTTTCAGAGAGAAAACGGATTTATAAAAGTTAAAAAATCCGAAAGTTTAAAACCAATAAAAGTTCAGGCCTTGCCATATCCCGGCTTCCCGACAGATTTGTTGCCCTTAATTGTTCCTTTATTAACCCAAGCAAAAGGAAAGAGTTTGTTGCATGACCCGTTGTATGAAAACCGACTTAGCTATATCCATCAATTAAGAAAAATGGGAGCTGATATTGAAATTGTTGACCCACACAGAGCTTTTATTTTTGGGCCAACAGAATTGTCTGGAGTTTCAATAGAGTCAAGCGATATTAGAGCAGGAGCTTGTTTGATAGTGGCCGGATTAGTGGCTTCTGGAGAAACAATTATAAGTAATGTGAGCCAGATTGATAGAGGATATGAGCGAATAGAGGAAAGATTACAAAAGCTGGGAGCGGACATCAGAAGAATAACCAATTAACCTAATTTTTAATTTCTAAATAAGCCCCAATTAAAGAATGACCAATAAACAAACAAAAACGCTTTTTAGTCATTGGGATTTAGTCATTAGACATTATTTAGTAATTAGTAATTAGAGCAATTAGAAATTTATTATGGGATTTTTTACAAACAAATTAGCTATTGACCTCGGTACTTGCAATTCTCTTGTTTTTGTTCCTGGAAGAGGAATTGTTTTAAACGAGCCTTCGGTTGTGGCGGTGGCAAAACCAGAAAATAAAATAATGGCTGTTGGGGCTGAAGCAAAACTAATGGTTGGAAGAACTCCCGACAACATAGTTGTTTACAGGCCCATGAAGGATGGCGTTATTGCTGATTATAAGGTAACGGAAGCAATGATGAGGCATTTTATAAATAAAGCCAGAAAACATTTTAATCTTTTCAAGCCCGAACTTTTAATTTCCATTCCAGTTGGAGCAAGCTCAACCGAGAGAAGGGCTGTTATTGAGGCAGCCAAGGCTGCTGGAGCCAGAGAGGCCTTTGTGGCTAAAGAGCCAATTTTGGCGGCTATTGGAGCTGGCATTCCTATTAATTCTTGCGAAGGTAATATGATTGTTAATATTGGCGGGGGCACTTCGGAAATTGCCGTGGTGGCATTAGGAGGAATTGTTACATCGCAATCTATTAGAATGGCCGGAGACAAAATGGATGATAGAATTGCTGATTATATTAGAAAAGAGCACAATTTGGCGGTTGGCAGCCAATCAGCTGAAGAAATAAAAATAAAGATTGGCCGAGCTTTTCCCCAAAAAAAAGAAGATATCTACGATATAAGGGGAAGAGATTTAGCTTCGGGGTTGCCAAGAAACATAAAGGTTTCTTCCAATGAAATTGCCAAAGCATTGCAGCCGGTATTGGAAGAAATAATTGAGGGTATTAAGCAGGTTTTAAGAAACACTCCTCCTGAGCTTTCAGCTGACATTATTAATAAAGGAATGATTTTGTCGGGAGGAGGCGCTTTATTAAGAGACCTTGACCAATTAGTGGCAAAACACACAGGAGTGCCTTGCTTTACAGCCGAAGACGCTTTGTTTTGCGTTGTTAAGGGCACGGGTGTTGTTTTGGAAAATTTAGATGATTATAAGAGAAGCGTAATGAGTAAAAAATAAATGATAATTGGGCACAAGCGGCAATGGAATTTTTTAAAATCAGCAATTGAGGGGAACCATTTGCCTCAAGCATTTTTATTTGAAGGCGAGGAAAATTTAGGAAAAAAGAAAGTTGCTTTTGAATTTATCAAAACAATTTTTTGTGAAAACATAGAGGAGGCTCCTTGCCAAAATTGCCAAAGTTGCCTCTTAATTGAAAAAAACAACCATCCTGATTTTATTTTTATTGCCCCCCAAAAAAGAGAAATTAAAATAGACCAAATACGAGAGTTGCAAAACAAGCTTTCTTTAAGGCCAACTTTGTCAAAAACAAAAGCTATTGTAATCAATGATGCCCATTGTTTAAATATTCAGGCGCAAAATTGTTTTTTAAAAACATTAGAAGAGCCAAAAAGCCAAACAATTTTTATTCTAATTTCGTCATTGCCAAATATTTTGCTTGGCACTATTCAATCTAGGTGCGAAAGTTTAAAGTTTTATCCTTTGGCTAAAGAAGATATAGAACAAATAACAGCATCTCAGGAAATTTTACATTATTCATTAGGAAAGCCCGGAAAGGCAATTTCTTTTTTAAAGAATCAAAATAGTTTTAACGACTTTCAAAATTCTCTTAAAATAGCCAAAGAATTCTTAACTAAAGACCTGCTTTCTAAATTTTTATTTATAAAAGAATTTTTCCCAAAAGACAAAGAGGATAGCAAAAATGAAGAAAGTTCTCTTTTATTAGAGAGCATGATTTGGCATTTAAGAAAAGCGCTTTGGATAAGAGTTGAAGGAGATGTTAACAAGAACGCTTTATTAAAAACCAAAAAAGCGATAGAATTAACAGAAGAGGCAAAAATGTTGCTTCAAACAACAAATGTGAGCCCAAGGTTATTATTAGAAAATTTAATTTTAAACTTTTAAATATGTATCAAATTATTTTAGACCAATCAAAAAAAGACCTTCAAAAAGCAGCAGACGATTTTAAGTCAAATATGATGAAATTAAGGGCAAGCAGTTTATCGCCCGAGCTTTTAGAAGATATAAGAGCGGATTGTTTTGGCCAAGAAATGCCCATCAAGCAACTAGGCTCTATATCAGCTTTATCCCCTAGAGAAATAATGGTGCAATTATGGGATAAAAGCTATGTGGACGGTGTTTTAAAAGCCATTGAAAGAGAGGGCTTGATTTTAAGTTCAAGAATTGATGGAGCAAGTATTTATTTTACAGCTCCTGCTTTAACAGCAGAGTCAAGAAATGACTTAATAAAACTTTTAAATAAAAAGAAAGAGGAAGCGTTTCAAGAATTGAGACGGTTGAGGGATAAGGCTTGGAAAGATATTCAAGATAAATTTACTAAAGGGGAAATAAGAGAAGATGACAAGTTTAGGGGTAGGGACAAGCTTGATGAAGCGGTGCGGGATTCTCGAGAAAAAATGGAAGAAATGGCCGGCAAAAAGGAGAAAGAAATACTCGGATAAAATATGATTTTAACAATAATAATCGTAGTACTTAGCTTAATAGTTTTAATGTCCTTGCATGAACTTGGCCATTTTTTGCTTGCTAGGAAGTTTGGCATAACCGTATCAGAGTTTGGCATTGGCTACCCGCCACGAATTTGGGGTAAGAAAGTGGGGAAGACAATCTATTCTATTAATTGGTTGCCTTTGGGCGCTTTTGTTAACATCTTAGGGAGCGACGACACAAAAGAAAAAGGAGAGGGTAGTTTTGCTATAAAGCCCTTATGGCAAAGGGCATTGGTTTTATTTGGAGGGGTGGCTTCTTTTTGGATTATCGCTTTTTTAATTATCACTATTTTAGCTGGGGTTTCAGGAGTGCCAACAGCCGTGCCCGATAGTTTTAATGGCACAGGTAAAGAAACGCCAAAAGTGCAAATTTTTTCAGTAGCTAAAAATTCTCCAGCTGAGATGGCTGGCATAAAAGCAGGAGACGAGGTAAAACAATTATCAATTTCCAATTTCCAATTCAAACGAATAAGGTAGGAGAAATTCAAGAATTTATTTCAAGTCACAAGGGGGAGGAGATTTTATTTTCTTTACAAAGAGGGGATGAAGTTTTGACGGTTACTTCAACGCCAAGAGTTGATCCGCCAAAAGGAGAAGGGGCTTTGGGTGTTGCCTTAGCTAGGGTGGCTCATATGCAGGTTGCTTGGTATAAGTCGCCTTGGATTGGCTTGAAAATAACTGCTTTACAAACTAAAGACATTCCTGTTCAGTGGTACGAGCTTATTAAAAAGAAAATCAATAAAGTGCCAACCCCAGAAGTTCAGTTAGTGGGGCCGGTTGGCTTGGGCCAAATAATGGGCCAGGCTTTGGGCCAGGGAGCGGGAAATTATTTAATGTTGGTGGCTATTATTGCTATTTATTTGGCGTTTTTCAACTTATTACCCATACCAGCCCTAGATGGTGGTCGGCTTTTATTTATCGCTATTGAAGCTATAGTGCGAAAGCCAGTAAACCCAAAAGTAGAGCAAAAAATTACCACAATATTTTTTATAGCCCTAATCCTTATGGCCATAATTTTCACCTTCCAAGACATTAGACGGTTGTTTTAAAAATAACAAACCTATGAAACAATCACAAATTTTTACTAAAACACAAAAGGAAAATCCTAAAGATGAAAAAAGCATCAATGCTATTTTATTGCAAAGAGCTGGGTTTATTTATAAAGAAATGGCTGGGGTTTATTCTTTTTTGCCAATGGGCTTAATGGTGCTGAATAAGATTTCAAATATTGTGCGAGAAGAAATGCAGGCCATTGGAGGGCAAGAAGTGGACATGGCTATTTTACAGCCCAAGGCTTTGTGGCAAAAAACAGACAGATGGGATAAGGGCATTGGCCTAGAGGTAATGTATAAAGTAAAAGATGAGCAAATGGAAGTTGGCTTAGGGCCAACGCATGAAGAAATGCTAACTGACATTATTAAAAACCACATTGAATCATTTGAGGACTTGCCATTTTCTGTTTTTCAAATTCAAACAAAATTTAGAAAAGAAGCCAGAGCAAAATCCGGATTATTGCGGGGCAGGGAATTTATAATGAAAGATTTTTATAGCTTCCACGCTTCAACAGATGATTTTAAAGATTTTTATGAAAAAGCCAAACAAGCCTATTTAAAAGTTTTTGAAAGATGTGGCTTAAAAGCTATTATCACCGAGGCCTCTGGAGGCGATTTTACCAAGGACTTTACTCATGAATTTCAAGTAATTTCTGAAGTTGGTGAAGATACAATTTATTACTGTGATTGTGGCGGGTTTAGCCAAAATGAAGAGGTTTTTGATAAGAAAGTAACCAAGTGCCCTGTTTGTGGCAATGAATTAAAAAAAGCTAAATCAATTGAATTAAGCCATATATTTTCTTTGGGCACTAAATATTCAGAGCCACTGGGCGCTTTTTTTACAGACAAAAATGGTGTTAAAGCGCCTATTATTATGGGGTGTTATGGTATTGGAATTTCGCGATTAATGGGAGTAATTGTTGAAACAAGCAACGACAGCCATGGTATTATTTGGCCGAAAACAGTAGCACCATTTGCTTGCCACTTATTGCCAATTTTAAGTGGCAAAGAAGAGCAGGACAAAGAAATTTTAGAAAAAGCCAATAGTGTTTATAATGATTTGCAAAAAAAAGGGATTGGGGTATTATATGACGATAGGAGCAAAAAATCCGCTGGCGAAAAATTTGCTGACGCTGACCTGATTGGCATTCCAATGCGAATAGTTGTCAGCCAGAAAACATTGGAGCAGGGTGGAATTGAAATAAAAGAGAGAAATAGCGATAATGTAAAAATTATAAAGTTGGAAGAATTACATGTTTAAAAAAATATATAGATACTTTAGTGAGGATATAGCTATTGATTTGGGTACGGCCAATTCTTTGGTTTATGTAAGAAATAAAGGCATTGTTATTAATGAGCCATCAGTAGTGGCAATCAACAGCAAAACCGGCCAAATTTTGGCGGTTGGCAATGAGGCCAAAAAAATGGTGGGGAGAACCCCAAGCCACATTCAAGCTATTAGGCCTTTGGTTAGAGGAGTGGTTTCTGATTTTGAGGTAACAGAGCAAATGTTGAGATATTTTTTGGAAAATGTTTTTCAAAAAAAATATGTGCCGTTTTCTTGGGCTAGAGTTATTATTGGTATTCCTTCAAGAGTAACTGAAGTTGAAAAAAAAGCGGTTGAAGATGCCGCTAAGTCAGCTGGAGCCAGAGAGGTATTTTTAATTGAGCAGCCAATTGCAGCTGCCATTGGGGCAAGATTGCCAATTCAAGAAGCCAGAGGAAATTTTATAATTGATATTGGCGGTGGCACAACCGATATTGCCATTTTATCTTTGGGGGGCATTGTTATTTCCGAAAGCTTGAAAGTGGCGGGGGATAGATTAACTGAAGATATTGTTTTGTATGTTCAGCAAAAATTTAAACTTTTAATTGGCGAGAGAACAGCAGAGGAAATTAAAATTGCTATTGGTGAGGCGGTGCCTGGTAAAGAAAAAAAGGTAGCCGCCTTGCGAGGGAGAAATTTAGTGACAGGCCTGCCTGAAGAAATTATAGTTTCTTCGGATGATATCAGGCAAGCAATGGAAAAATCTTTAAAGCAAATGATTGACTCTATTAGAGCCATTATAGAGGCCACGCCCCCTGAAATTTTATCTGATGTTATGACAAGCGGGATTTATTTGGTTGGAGGAGGGGCTTTATTGCGGGGGATTGATGTTTTAATTAATCAAGCCACTAAAATGCAAGTTAAAATTATTGAAGACCCTTTAACAGCGGTTGTTAGGGGCGGGGGAATTGTTTTAGAAGACCTTGATTCTTTTCGAGAAGCTCTTGCTCAAGCTCATGTCAATCAAAGTTTGTCTTAATTTATGATTTCAAAAGAGGAGGTAATTAAAATAGCTAATTTGGCGCGGCTGGATTTGACAGAGATAGAAATAGAAAAAATGCAAAAGGATTTGGCTGGCATTTTGGATTATATTGATCAGCTAAATGCTGTTGATATAAGCTCGGTTGACTTATCAAAGTCAGAACTTGTTTTAGAGAATGCTCTAAGAGAAGATACGGCTATTTCTCAAACAAAAGAAACAATCGAAAGCATGCTATCCCAAGCTCCAGCCCTAGAGGGCCATCACATAAAAGTAAAAGAGATTTTAACTTAATGGATTTCAAGAAGATGACAATTAAAGAAATTAGGGAGGGGATTGGGAAAAAAGATTTTTCGGCTGTTGAGCTAACTGATTTTTATTTATCACAAATTAAACAGAAAGAAAAAGATATAGACGCGTTTTTGCAAATTGATATTGAGGGCGCTAAAAAACAAGCAAAAGCTATTGATGAGAAAATAGCCAAAGGCGAAGAGTTGGGAGGATTGGCTGGCGTGCCCTGCGCTATAAAAGACGCCATTATGGTTAATGGGTTAAATTGTACTTCTGGCTCGCGAATTTTAGAAAACTATAAAGCGGTTTATGATGCTACTTGCGTGGCTAACCTAAAAAAACAGGACGCTATTATTTTGGGCAAAACAAATATGGACGAGTTTGCTATGGGCTCTTCCACAGAGCATTCGGCTTTTAAGGCAACTAAGAACCCTCTTGATTTAAAAAGAGTGCCAGGGGGTTCCTCTGGTGGCTCGGCTGCTTGCGTAGCTTCGGGCGAAGCAGTTTTTGCGTTAGGGTCTGATACTGGCGGGTCTATTCGCCAGCCAGCCAGCTTTTGCGGGGTTGTTGGACTAAAGCCAACTTATGGGGCCGTTTCAAGATATGGCTTGATTGCTTTTGCTTCGTCTTTAGATCAAATTGGGCCAATGGCTAAAAATGTTGAGGATTGTGAAGAAGTTTTTAAAGCAATAGCTGGCATTGATTCAAAAGACGCAACCAGCGTTGCAAGCGATAAGTTAAAAGTGCAAAGTGCAAAGTTAAAAGTTGAGGAATTAAAAATAGGAATTCCGAAAGAATTTTTTGGGGAGGGATTAGAGTTAAAAACAAAAGAAATTATTGAAGATAAGATTAAAAAATTAGAAAAAGCTGGAGCTCAAATTATTGACATTTCTTTGCCAGCATCTTCTTATGCGCTGGCTTGCTATTACATTCTTGCCACTTGTGAAGCCAGCGCTAATTTGGCAAGGTTTGATGGTGTGCGTTATGGCAAAAGCTCTAAAGCCAAAGATTTATTTAGTGATTATGCAAAGACACGGGGCGAGGGGTTTGGAGATGAAGTTAAAAGAAGAATAATGCTTGGAACATTTGCCTTATCTTCTGGGTATTATGATGCCTATTACACAAAAGCAAAAAAAGTGCAGGCATTAATAAAAAAAGATTTTGAAAACGCTTTTGAAAAATGCGACTTTATTTTAACGCCAACCTCGCCATTTCCGGCTTTTAATATTGCCGAAAAAATTAACGACCCTTTAAAGATGTACCTTTCAGATATTTATACTGTACCAGTTAACTTGGCTGGAGTGCCAGCCCTATCAATGCCAGCTGGCTTTGATAAGGGCCTGCCGGTTGGCTTACAAATAATTGGCAAGCATTTCTCGGATTTAGATATTTTACAACTGGCAAAGTTAGTAGAAAAAAGCACCTGAGCCCAAGTTTCCCAGAGGATTGGGCTCGGTGCTTTCTTTATTTATAGAAAAGATTTAAAATAAATAATGCCAACATCAACACTAACAATTGCCTCTTCTGATATAACAAAAAGCGCTCGGGATGTTTTTAATTTTTTGGTTTCTGGAAAGCTTCAACACGATATTCTTTTAATTAAAATTCTGTTTATTATTTTTTCAGTTTTTTGTTTGGCAGGCATTATTTATCTTTATAAAAAAACTGGGTATTTGCATTTAGACCAATTGGAAACATGGGATAATTTGAAAAATTTTAAGGATTATGGAGCAAGCAAGGCCCAAAAGCAATGGAAAAAGATAAAGCAAAATTTTGAAAAGAACGACCCTGTTTATTGGAAAGTAGCCTTGTTGGAAGCTGAAAAATTGATGGACGAAATTTTAGTGAGAATGGGCTTGGGGCCTGGCACAATGGACGAGAGGTTAGCAAGAGCTGATGTGAATGAAATCCCTAATTTACAAGATGTTATAAGGGCAAGGGGTTTGTGCCAGGATATTGCCAAGGATCCTGATTATAGATTAAACAAGGAAAATGCCGAAGCCACATTGGGGGCTTTTGAAAAGGCATTGCTTAGCTTGCAAGTTTTCTAATTTCAAGTAAGATTAAAAATTGTATCGCGGGGTAGAGAAGTGGTATCTCATAGGGCTCATAACCCTAAGATCGCAGGTTCAATTCCTGCCCCCGCAACACATTAGTAAAAAATGGGCTGTGTTATTTATGGCTGTGTAGCTCAACGGCAGAGCAAAGCCCTCATAAAGCTAAGACGGAAGTTCGACTCTTCCCACAGCCACTTTCTAAAATTTGCGGGTGTAGCTTAGCCCGGTTCAAAGCGCCTTCCTGTCACGAAGGAGATCGCCAGTTCGAATCTGGTCACCCGCGCTAAAAAACAACCCCCGTTTTGGGGTTTTGTTTTCAATTAAAAACTTAATAAGGAAAGGAGGCGTTTGTTTTGAAGCAGTTAAAAATTGGCTTTGATTATGATGATGTCATTCTTTTTTGGTTATGTATTATCAGAAAAGAAACGATAGAGATTTTAAATCAATTAAGAAGTCAAGGTCATGAGATATTGGTGGTAACGGCTAGAGGAAATGTCGGGGCTTTATGGCACGCCAATAAAATGGCAGAGCTTTATAGGCTTAATTGGTTAGAAATTGTTGGCGTTGGCCCAAATGGAGATAAATATAAAAAGCTTAAGCGCTTTGATTTTTATTTTGATAATAAAATTGAACAATTAGGGGCTATTGCTAAAAATTTAACTGGTGAAGACAGGGTAAGGAATCTCTTCCTTTTCGGAGAAAAACCTAAAGGTGGTTTTGAAAACGTTGCCAACTGGCAACAAATTTATTCTAAAATAGAAAAGGAGCAATAAAAAAGCTTGCGGTATGAATTTATACTCAAGCTTTTTTGATTGATTTGTGGATAAATCGGGGTTGTTTTTGGTTTTTAAATAGGGTAAAATAAGTAATCCGTTAATGAAAACAAGCCTGAAGGGGCGATGTTTGAATTTACGGATTACTTACCCCGTGAAGTGAATTTGTACTCAAATTTTACTTCACTGGGGTGTGGATAGAAATACAAACAAACCCCAGTGAAACAGCTCGTTGAGCTCGCGTTTCACGGGGTGTAAGAACTCGTAGATTCATTTCATTCATTAACGATTTCTAACATGGACTTAACAGAGTTAAAAAATAGAGCAAAAGAAGAGATCGAGAAAATCGTTGACTTAAAATCAGCAGATGATTTTTTCAAAAAATATTTGGGCAAAAAAGGAGAGGTTGCCCAAATTTTTGATTCCTTGAAAGATTTGGCAATTGAAGAAAAAAAGGCCATTGGCCAAGAGGCCAATATTTTAAAAAAAGAAATAGAGGAGTTTTTTAATACAAAAGCGGATGAATTAAAAAATGCCAGCAAACAGGCTGGTTTGGGCCATAAGGCGGAAAAAATTGACATAACCAGGCCAGGGCAAAAAATACAAAGAGGCCATTTGCACCCCTTAACTTTAGCTATGAATGAGGCCTGCTGTATCTTTCAAACAATGGGCTTTGAAATAGCCCAAGGCCCAGAACTTGAAACCGAATGGTATAATTTCGATGCTTTAAATGTGCCAAAAGACCACCCAGCTCGCGACATGCAGGATACTTTTTGGCTTAAAGACACAAGAACTGTAAAAAATGAAATAAAAAGTAGTAAGTTGTTGATGAGGACGCAGACAAGCCCAGTGCAGATTAGATATATGGAAAGCCATCAGCCACCTTTAAGAATTATTGCTCCGGGCAGGGTTTTTCGCAATGAAGCAACTGATGCCAAGCACGGGGCCCAATTTTATCAATTAGAGGGCTTAATGGTTGATAAAGAAGTGGCAGCTTGCAACTTTAAAGCCATAATTGAAGAATTTTTAAAAAGATTTTTTAAAACAAATATTGAAATGCGCTTGCGGCCTGGGTTTTTTCCGTTTACTGAGCCAAGCTTTGAAATTGATGTGAAAAGACCAGATGGCAGGTGGATGGAAATAATGGGGGCTGGAATGGTGCACCCCAATGTTTTTAGAGCAGCAGGATTAAACGCGTCAGTGAAGCCAGGGCTTGGGTGGCAAGGGTTTGCTTTTGGCGTTGGCATAGATAGGTTGGCCATAGTGAAATATAAAATCAGCGATATAAGATTGTTATATCAAAACGACTTGAGATTTTTACAACAGTTTTAACATGAAATTTTCATATAATTGGTTAAAAGAATATATTGATGGAAAACTGCCAGACGCCAAAAAACTGGGCGAGGTTTTGATGTTTCATAGTTTTGAATTAGAAAGCGTTGAAAAAATTGGAAAGGACTGGGTTTTAGATATTGATGTTTTGCCAAACAGGGCCCATGACTGCTTAAGTCATATTGGCATTGCCAGAGAAATTGTGGCTATTTTGGGCTTGAAATTAAAAATGCCATTGGCAAATCCCAAAGAAGATAAAAATTTAAAAATAAGAGATTTAATTCGGGCTGAAGTTGAGGAAGCAGACGATTGCCCAAGATACGGGGCTATTTATTTAAAAGATATTCAAGTTAAAGATTCGCCCGCGTGGTTAAAAGAAAGGCTAAAAGCTCTTGGCCTTCAACCAATCAACAATATTGTGGACGCCACAAATTATATTATGCTTGAAACCGGACAGCCCTTGCATGCTTTTGACGCTGATAAAATTGGCAAACAAATTTTTATAAGAAGAGCTGGAAGAGGAGAAGACATTAAAACATTAGACAAAGATAAAAAAGCCTTTGTTTTAGATGAAAGCATGCTGGTGATTGCTGATTTGCGAAAGCCAGTGGCCATTGCTGGCATTAAAGGAGGGGAGGAAACTGGCATTGATAAAAACACAAAAAATATTGTGGTTGAAGCCGCCAATTTTAATCCTATTTTGATAAGAAAAACATCGCAAAAGTTAAAATTAAAAACAGACGCAAGCTGGAGATTTGAAAATGGCATTGACCCTAATTTAATTGATTTTTCTTTAAACAGAATTGCTTATTTTTTGCAAAAAGTGGCTGGAGGCAAATTGGCTTGTGGTAAAGTGGATATTTATCCTAAAAAAGTTTTACCAAAGAAAATAAAATTAGAAACAGAATATGCTGGCCGTTTATTAGGATTTGAAATTTCAAAAGTCCAATGTGTAAAGATATTGAGCTCTTTGGGTTTTATTTGTAATGACGCAGGGCCTAAGCACATTTTAGTTGAATGCCCTTCAGGGCGCATAGATGTTGTTTTGCCAGAGGACTTAGTGGAAGAAATTGGCCGCATTGTTGGCTATCAAAGTATTCAGTCTGTATTTCCAAGAGTGGCTATTGCTCCTCCGAAAAGAAATGATGAATTTTTTTGGCAAGACAATGCTAAAAAAACTATGCAAGAGCTTGGATTCTGCGAAGCCTATAATTATTCTTTTATCGGAGAGAAAGAAAGAGAGAATTTTAAATGGCCCACAAAAGACCTTTTTGAGATTGAAAATCCAATAAGCTCATTGAATAAGTTTTTAAGGCCTTCTTTAAGTTTTGGGCTTATTAGAAACGTAAAAGACAATCTAAAAAATTTTGATGAGGTTAAGTTATTTGAAATTGGAAGTGTTTTTCAAAATAAAAAAATAAAAGAAAAGAAAATGATGACTGGTGTTTTTGTTAAAAAGGGCAAAAAAAACGATGGATTTTTTGAGCTAAAGGGCATTGTTGAGCAATTATTAAACGATATAGGTATTATGGACATTTGGTATGATGATGGGGGTGGCGCTTTATGGCAGGAGTTTCATACGGCTGAGATAAAAACAGCCGGAAAAGAAGTAGGGTTTTTAGGGGAAGTTTCATTTCAGCTTTTAGAACTATTAGGTATTAAGGAAAGGATTTTTATGTTTGAGCTTGATTTTGATAAGGTTGTTAAATTAGCCAACGAAGACTTGGGATACGAGCCAATTGTTTTTCATCCATCTGTTTTTCGCGATTTAGCGGTTGTGGTGCCTAGCGGGACAAAAACAGCAGATATTTTGAATATTATTTCTGCAGTTGGCGGGAAAATTGTCAAAGATGTTGATTTGTTTGATGTTTACACAGGCGTTGAAATAAGCGAAGGAAAAGAAAACCTGGCTTTTCATATTATTTATCAAGATGAGAATAAAACCTTGAATAGTAAAGAGGTTGATGAAGCGCATAAAAAGATTATCAAAGCGTTAGAGGAGAATCCAGAATGGGAAATACGTAAGTAAATGACGCTCCAAGAGTGCGAGCCAGCAGGCGAAGCACGATTGGCAAGCGGAATTTACCCCGTGAAGTAATTTTAAATTAGCAAATTTAAAATTAAAATTTGTACTCAAATTTTACTTCACTGGGGTGGATAAGAATACAAACAAACCCCAGTTAAGTAGCTCGCTAATCGCTCACACTTAACGGGGTATAAGAACTTCTAAATCTCGCCTGTGGCTCAATTAAGAATTTCTAATATGGCAAAAAAAGACGAACAAAAAAGTAATAATGGTTCATATACTGCGAAGGATATATTCGTTCTTAAGGGTTTGGAGCCAGTGAGAAAGAGGCCGGGTATGTATATTGGTTCAACGGGTCCTGACGGCTTGCACCATTTAATTTGGGAGGTTTTTGATAACTCTTTAGATGAAGCAATGGGTGGATATTGCACAAATATCAACATTGTTTTAATGAAAAATAACCGAGTAATGATATCTGATAACGGCCGAGGTATTCCAGTTGAGAAACACCCAGATACGGGTAAATCAACCCTTGAAACAGTGATGACCACCCTGCATGCTGGCGGTAAGTTTGGCGGAGACGCTTATAAAGTTTCCGGTGGGCTACACGGAGTTGGCGTGTCTGTTGTTTGCGCTTTAAGCAAGTATATGAGAGCTGAAGTATGCCGAGAGGGGGTAAAATGGGCGCAAGAATACTCGCAGGGAAATGTTAAAACAAAAGTAGAGAAGGCTGGCACTTGCCGTCAAACTGGCACAACTATTATTTTTGAACCAGACAAAGAAATTTTCAAAGACAGCAACTGCGTTTTTGAATTGAAAAGAATTCTTGGCCACTTAAGACAGCAGGCATATTTAACCAATGGAGTTAAAATTTTTCTTAAAGACGAGAGGCAAGACCCTGCTTTTGAGTACAAATTTTATTTTGAAGGCGGATTGAGTTCTTATGTGAGATATTTGGTGGGGGACGCAGAAACAAAACATAATAATATTTTTTATTGCAAAGGCGAGAAAGAAAATGTTTCAGTGGAAGTGGCTTTGCAATATTTAAAAGAGTTTGAGTGTTTAGAAGAAAGTTTCGCTAATAATATTTACACAGGCGAAGGGGGAATGCATTTAACTGGCTTTAGAACTGCTTTAACGCGCACCATAAACGATTACGCTAGAAAAAACGGGCTTATAAAAGAAAAAGATGAAAATTTAACTGGTAATGATGTGAGAGAGGGATTGGTGGCTGTTGTTTCTGTAAAAATAAGAGAAACCCAATTTGAGGGGCAAACAAAAGCCAAGCTTGGCAACCCAGAAGCCAAAACAGCAGTTGAGGGGGTGGTTAATGAAATGTTTTCTGATTTTTTAGAGAAAAATCCCCAGGACGCCAGAGCCATTGTTGATAATTGTTTATTGTCGGCTCGTGCCAGAATGGCAGCTAAAGCGGCCCGCACCACTGTGTTGCGAAAAGGAGTTTTGGACGGGTTGTCTTTGCCAGGGAAGTTAGCTGATTGTATTTCAAAACAGCCCGCAGAATCCGAGCTATATATTGTGGAAGGAGATTCAGCCGGCGGAAGCTCAAAGATGGCGCGCAATAGAAAGTTTCAAGCAATATTGCCTTTGCGAGGTAAAATTTTAAATGTGGAGAGAGCCAGAATGGATAGAATTTTATCATCTGATGAGATTAAACATTTGATTATTGCTATGGGCACAGCTATTGCCCAGGACTTTAATATAGAAAACTTGCGATACCACAGAATAATAATTATGTCGGACGCAGACGTTGACGGTGCACATATTAGAACTTTGCTTTTAACTTTATTTTTTAGGCACTTTAAAGAAATTATTGAGAAGGGTTATTTGTATATTGCTCAGCCACCGCTTTATAAAATAAAAGCAGGCAAACGGCTTGAGTATGCTTATAACGATGAAGAAAAAGAAGAAATAATTAGTGATATTTTAAAAGAAAAGGGGAAAGTAAAGGAAGCTAAGAAAAAAGTCCTAGAGTCTCCCGCCGACGCTGAAGCTTTGGTGGGCGAGTCTGCGGACGAGGCAACAGAGGAAGAAAAAATATCTGGTGTGGCTGTGCAAAGATATAAGGGCTTGGGAGAGATGAACCCAGAAGAGCTATGGGAAACCACAATGAACCCAGCCAATAGAGTGCTTTTGCAAGTTAAGGTTGAAGACGCCAAAGAAGCAGATAGAATGTTTGATATTTTAATGGGCCAAGAAGTCGCCCCGCGCAAAAAATTCATCCAAACGCACGCCAAAAGCGTCAAGAATTTGGATATTTAAACTTGACTTTTTGAAGTTTTAGGGATATTATTTAATTAATAAGCCCTTGTTGAGGGCTTTTTAAAAACATGCAGGTAATTGAAAGAATAAAATTATTTTTTAAAGAAGTTATTATTGAAGGCAAGAAAGTTGATTGGCCAAGCAAAGAACAAACCTTTAGATATACCGCCTTGGTTTTGGGAATTTCAGCTGGCGTGGCTATATTTTTGGGTGCTTTGGATTATGGTTTTGTGCAGTTATTAACAACTTTTATATTTTGAATGACGCCCCGCGAATTCGCCAGCAGGCGAATGAGTGGTTTGGCGGAATTCACCCTGTGAAGTGAATTTGTAATCAAATTCTACTTCACTGGGGTATGGTTAAGAATACAGACAAACCCCAGTGAAACAGCTCCCTGAAAGTCGCGTTTCACGGGGTATAAGAACTTCTAAATTCATTTCACTCATTAACGATTTCTAATATGCCAAAACAAACAGTACAACAAGGAAAGAATTGGTATGTTTTGCATACCTACCCAGGAGAGGAAGAAGCGGTTGCTCGAAACTTAAAGCAAAGAATTGAAAGTTTGGGAATGGAAGACAAGATTTTTAGCGTGATTGTGCCAAAAGAAAAGAAGATAAAAATAAAAGCTGGCAAAAGAAAAGTAATTGAAGAGCGGATTTATCCTGGTTATGTTTTTGTGGAAATGGTTGTTACTGATGATTCTTGGTATGTGGCCAGAAATACTCCCCGCGTTACCGGCTTTATCGGGGCAGGAACTGTGCCAATTCCAGTTTCAGGAGAAGAAATTGAAATTTTGAAAAAGCGAAGCACAGACCAAGAGCCACAATACAAAATTGACTTTGCCATTGGTAGTTTGGTAAAAATAACAGACGGGCCTTTTAAGGATTTCGAAGGCAAAATTTCAGAAATTGACGAACAAAGGGGAAAATTAAAAGTCTTGGTTAATATTTTTGGCAGAGATACGCCCGTGGAAGTTGATTCACTTCAGGTAAAAAAAGTATAGAGGAGACCCCAGTTAAACAGCTCCTTGAGGTCGCGTTTCACGGGGTATAAGAACTTCTAAATTCATTTCATTCATTAAGAATTTCTAATACTAACATGGCAAAAAAGATTACTAAAACTGTAAAATTGCATATTCAAGCAGGTAAAGCCACTCCAGCTCCGCCAATTGGCCCAGCTTTGGCTCAACATGGTGTTAATATTGCTAGCTTCTGCCAGCAATTCAACGAGGCGTCAAGAGATAAAATAGGATTTACGATTCCTGTTGAGGTTTCGGTTTACGAAGATAGAACTTTTGATTTTATATTAAAGACACCTGTTACCTCAGAATTAATCAAAAAAGCAGTTGGCATTGAAAAAGGTTCTGGCGAGCCAAATAAAAGGAAAGTTGGCAAAATTAGCCAAGAACAGTTAAAAGAAATCGCTAAGCAAAAAATGCCAGATTTAAATACAAAAGATCTTAATCAGGCAACTAAAATTGTGGAAGGCACAGCCAAGGGGCTTGGATTAGAAATAAAAAATTAAATCTGCCCTCATCAAACTCTATGAATACAAAAAAAGTTGTTTCAATAGCTTTTTTAGTGGTTTTTTCCATCGGTATCTTAATTTCAGGCGTTTATTTTTTAAGCCAGCAAAGCTCACGGTTGCCAGGTAAAGAGACTGTTAAAGAAATTATCTCTGGAGATTTTTTAGCCAAAGATATTGTTTACAAGATAAACAATGGCCAAGAAACCAAAGAGTATAAAGTTGACTACGCTTCGTCTTCCACAGTTTTTTCTGCCTTGCAATCAATAGGGCAAAAAGAAAACTTTGCTGTAACTTATAAAAACTATCCGGAAATGGGAGTTTTAGTGGAAAGCATCGGGGGCATAGCGAATGGGCAAGATAATAAATATTGGCAGTATTGGGTTAATGATATTTTGGGAGAAGTGGCTTCTGATAAAAAGTTTTTAAAAACAGGGGATAAGGTTGAATGGAAATTTGACATTGCGCCCGCTTTTTAATAGACCCCGTTAGAAAAAAATAATTTATTTTTATGGGTGTCTATTATGTCTTGCATTTTTTTTCTAACGGGGTAGAATGAGCTTACTTAAAAAAGTTTATTCTATGAAAAACATTACAAAAAAAATTCTTTCCGTTATTCTTTTAGTGGCATTAGGAGTTGGGGGAAGAGTTTTTTTTGTTAATTATATTGGTATTCCTAATTTTGAGATTGTTTCTTCTTTTGCCTTGCTTTCTGGATTTTTCCTTGGAGGCATTTTTTCTTTTGTAGCACCCTTATTAATTATTTTTTTAAGCGATTTATTTATTGGCAATACAGCTATTTTACTTTTCACTTGGAGCGCTTTCGGCATCATTGGCTTAATGGGCATGGCTATAAAAAAAGGAGGCTTTAAAAGAACAGTTTTACAGGCGCCTATTTTTGGCATTATAGCTTCCTGTTTTTTCTTTATTTATACTAATTTTGGCTGGTGGGTTTTATCTGGTATGTACCCTCACACATTATCAGGGCTAATTGCTTGCTATGTTAATGCTTTGCCGTTTTTTAAAACCAACCTGCTTGGCAATTTAATATTAGCGCCAATGGTGTTTAGCGCATTTTTTGCTTTTAAAACAATTTATAATTCTAATCTACGAATAGTTAAACGAATGCTACGAATAAATTAGTAGCATTAGTATAGTAATTAGTAGATTAGTATTATTTTTTATATGATATTATCTGATAGAGATATAAAGGAGTATATTGCTAAAGGAAAAATAAAAATAAACCCAGTACCTAATTTTGAAATTCAACTAGGGCCTTGCTCTTTGGATTTGCGATTAGGAAATGATTTTAAGGTTTTCAGGCAATCGCGATATCCCTATATTGACCTAAAGCGTCCATTTGAAATTGAAAGTATTATGGAGGACATTGTTATAGCTGATGATAGCCCGTTTATTTTACAGCCAGGCGAATTTATCTTGGCAGTAACTATGGAAGATGTTTTTATTGACAACGACTTAATGGGTCGTTTGGATGGCCGAAGCTCTTTGGGTCGGCTGGGTGTGGTGGTGCATTCAACGGCCGCAAGATTTGATCCAGGCTGGAACGGCAAGCCAGTAATGGAGCTTGGCAACTTGGGGGTAATGCCTGTTGTTTTGTATTCTGGAATGAGAATTTGTTCTCTGACTTTTGAAACACTTTCAAGCCCTTGTGAAAAAACATATCAAGATAAGAAAAACGCAAAATACGCCAAGCAAGAAACAGCTCTGGCTAGTAGAATAGGCGAGGAATTTCAAGCAAATGGTGTTCAACCCAAAGAAGGGGTTATGGAAAATCAAAAAAATGACCAAACTGACTTAGGATGCTGGCCCGCCAGCAACGCTTCGCCAGCTCACAAAACTTCGCTTAGTAGCGATGCTGGCGGGCAAACTAGCGTAGTCAATGCGAGCTGGCCTTTTGTTGAAGGCAGGTTTTATGTTGGCAATAAAAATTCGCCTGTGGCTGTTTGCACAAATGCCTCAGTAGAGGGCATTAAATTGGATATGGAAAAAGTAGCTATTTGCGGAAAATGTGTTACCGAAAACATAGGCATTGAAAAGATTATTCAAAATGTGATTGCCAATCCCAATATTCGATTTTTGATTCTTTGCGGGAAACCCTCCAAAGGACATTTCGTGGAGCAGGCCATAACAGCTTTAATTCAAAATGGAGTTGACCAAGAAAAAACTATAATAGGGGCTGTTGGCAACATGCCCCACCTGAAAGGATTGGACATTGAAATTATTGAAAGATTTAGAGCTCAAATTGAGCCAGTAAATTTAAATGGCGAAACAGACTCCAATATAGTAATGCAAGCAGTGGAAGCCTGTTTGGCAAAAAGTAGAAGCCCTTACAATGGAGAAAAAATTGAGATTATTAAAGTAGAAGAAGTTGAAGCCAAAGGCCCTTTTGACTGGAAGGAAGATCCGAATGGATTTTTTGTAGTTTCGTTGCGGCCGAATCAAAGAAAAATAGTTGTAGAGCATCTAAAAGATGGCAAAACAATCAAAAAAGTAATAGGGGATTCAGCTCAAGATATTTGCTATAAAATTGGGCAGATGCAAATGGTAGGGGATTTTGAGCAAACAGTTGAGCATGCAATGTATTTGGGGAGAGAGTTGCAAAAAGCCGAACTTTGCTTAAAGAACCAACTTAGCTATGAGCAAGATGGCGATATTGCTCTATCCGAAAAAATACCGGGCGCGCCTTTGTTTAAAAAAATAGTTCAAATAGCAGAGAAAGATGTAGAAAAACAAGAAGCAAAAAAGAATCTCTATGGTTGGCATGATTAGGTAGCTGTTCGCGAAGGCGAGTAGCCTGAGTGATTACAGATACCTAACCCCGTGAAGTGAATTTGTACTCAAATTCTACTTCACTGGGGTGTAGATAAAAATATAAACAAACCCCAGTTAAGTAGCTCGCTAATCGCTCGCACTTAACAGGGTGTAAAAATTTCTAAAATTTCGCAAATGCACATAAAGAAATTATAGGCATTTGCTCAATTAAGAATTTCTAACATGTACGATACAAGAATTGTTGAGGCAAAAACATTAGGCGAGGCGTGGGAAAAGGCCTGTGTTTTAATGATGCAAGAGGGCCACACAAGATATGTAGAGGCCCCAGAATACCAAATAGAAACAAAGGACTTGCCATTATTGATAAAGGTTTCAGAGCCATTTGCAAGCCCAAGAATTAGCGAAAAAGCCAATACTAATCAAGGCATGGCTGATACCTATGCTGACAAATTTTTAAATGGCTCTGGCAAGGAAAAAGAAAATTCATTTGATTATACATATTTTTCCCGTTTGCGATGTTATCCAGATTGCGCTGTTCGGGCATTTTTACCAGGCGTTACTGAAAATGAAGAAGAGCTACAAGAAGAAGTAAAAAAAATTTCACCCGATGGCAAGTGCTGTGTAACCAGAATTGATCAAGTGGAAAAAGCGATAAGTATTTTAAAGAAAGACCCCACCAGACGAACAGTTGTTATGCACACTTGGATACAATATCGAGATTTAATGAAATTCGGGCCAAAAAGAGAAGACACTTCCTCTCCTTGCGTTTTGTTGTTTTACCCGCAATTGGTGGATGGCAAGTTGCATATGTTTGTGGTGATGAAAACCAATGATTTATATAATGCTTGGCCAGAAAACGCTTACGCTTTTACTGGTTTGCAAAAATATATGGCCGACCAATTAGGTGTTGAAACAGGCACCTACACTCATTTTTCTGTAAGTATGCATATCTACAAAGATATGTACGAAGAAGTCCGCAAGAAGTTTAATTTGTAGTGGCGGGCGGTGGGAAAGGTTTTTTGTTTGCTGAACTTCAAGAGTTTGAAAATTAAAGTCGCGAAACTGCGAAAAAACTTAACGGGTTCCCTGTTGGTAAGCAACAGACCCTATTTTTTCTTGCTCCGCTCCTAAATTTTCTAAACTCTTTCCGTAATGCAAATAAAAAACCTTTCCCACCGCCCTTTTGTGTTTTTGAGCGTTAAAAACCCGATTTTTTAGGGAGCCCAAAATCGGGTTTTGACAGCAGGGCCTTAAGAAGCCAGGTTTCTTTAACTGAGCCCTTTTATGTTCCAGAGGTTTTTAGCAGTTTCCCTATTGACATTGCCAATGCTTTTGTGGTATAATATAAGTGTGAATAAATATGTGGATTCAGCCCTGAAACCGAACACTTGGGATTAAATTATTGTTTGGTTTGACGATTGAATCTATCATAACAAAAACATCTGGATTTTTGAATTGGTTGTTCTCCAACATAACCTCTAAAGGTTTCTTAAATCCTAAACTTTTTCTCGGTCGGGTATTCAGTTTGAGCTCGATCTTTTCTATTGCCTC